>DASQVF010000265.1:0-4708 GCA_035640915.1 Propionibacteriaceae bacterium | reverse complement strand
ACCAGGAAGGGCAGGGCGACGAAGGTCTGGGCCAGCACCACCGCGTACGGGGTGAACGGGAAGGCAAACCCGGTCAGCGCGAAGAGCGGTCGACCGAGCAGCCCGGACCGGCCGAGGATGGTGAACAGCGCCACGCCACCGACGACCGGCGGCAGCACCAGCGGCACGGTGACCAGCGCGCGCAGCACCGACCCGCCGCGCAGTCCGGGCCGGGCGAGCAGCCAGGCCAGAGGCACGCCGAGGACCACCGCCAGGACCATCGACACCGTGGCCGTCACCAGGGACAGGCCCAGTGCCCGTCGAGCATCAGGACTGCCCAGCACCGTGGCCGCGTCGGCCCAGGGCGCCCGGACGAGGAGCCCGACCAGGGGGAGCAGCAGGAACAGCAGCGCCAGCCCGGCCGGCGCCGCCAGCAGGACCGGGACGCGGGTCGGACTAGGGCTTGGCAAAGCCCGCTTCCGCCAGCACGGCCTGACCCTCGGGCGACCGGACGTAGTCGACGAAGGCCTGGGCGGTGCTGGAGGCCTTCGATGAGGTGAGCACCGCGATCGGATAGGTGTTGACGGCCGAGGCGGACTCGGGGAAGTCGATGCCTTCGACGTCGCCGGCGGCCGCGATCACATCCGTGCGGTAGACCAGCGCCGCATCCACCTCGTCCGCCGCGACCTTGGTCAACGTCGCCTTGACGTCCTGCTCCAGGGTGTCGGGCCTGGGCGTGATCCCGGCGACGGCGAACACCTTCTCGGCGGCGGCGCCGCACGGCACCTGGGGTGCACAGAGGGCGATCGTCCGGCTCTCGTCGGCGAAGTCGGCCAACCCGGTGACCCGGGCCGGGTTGCCCTTCGGCACGGCGATCTGCAGCGTGTTGGCGACGAAGTCGACCGGCGCGGTCGCTCCCCCGGCATCGGTCACCGTCTTCATGGTGGCCGGGCTGGCCGCCGCGAACACGTCAGCGGGTGCGCCGGAGTTGATCTGGGTGGCCAGAGTCGCGCTGGAGCCGAAGTTGAACGTCACTGTGCTGCCCGCGACCTGCTCGAAGTCCTTCCCGATCTGGGTGAACGCCTCCGTCAGCGAGGCCGCCGCGAACACGGTGATCGGTGCGGCGGCGGCCGAGCTGCCCGCGGAACCCGGTTCCGATGCGTCGGACTCCCCGCCACAGCCGCCGACCAGCAGCAGGGTCGCGGCAACGGCCAGGGCACGACGGACCGAGACGGTGATCATGCGGTCTTGGGGGTCTCGACGACGACATGGGTGGACTTGACCGAGGCAACCGCCAGGACGCCGGGCTCCAGCTGCAGGTCCTCGGCCGCCTCGGCCGACATCAGCGACACCACCCGGAACGGTCCGCACTGCAGGTCGACCTGGGCCATCACGGTGTCCTTGACCACCCGGGTGACCAGCCCGGTGAACCGGTTCCGGGCGCTCTCCCGGGTCGGCGCCCCGAGCTCGGGCGCCCGGGCGATCTCCTGGGCCAGGGTGGCCAGCTCGGCACCGTCGATGGTGGCCACCCCGCTGCCCTCGCTGACCGGCAGGCGGCCGGACTCGACCCAGCGGCGTACGGTGTCGTCCGACACGCCGAGCAGACTCGCGGCCTGCGAAATCCGATATTGCGGCACAGGCAGCGATTATACGCCGCAGGTGCGGCTGACGAGGAGACAATTACGGTCATGACCGGCGGCAAAGTGATCATGCTGACGGGGGCGATGGCCGCAGGTAAGTCGACGGTGGCCAACCTCCTGGCCGAGCGGCTTCCCCGGTCGGTGCACGTCCGCGGGGATGTGTTTCGACGGATGGTGGTCAACGGGCGGGCCGACATGGGACCCGATGCCTCCCCGGAGGCGCTGGCCCAGCTCGGCCTGCGCTACGACCTCGCCACCCACACCGCCGACCGGTACGCCGCCGCCGGGTTCGACGTGGTGCTGCAGGACGTGGTCATCGGCCCGGAGCTGACCGGCTTCGTCGACCGCATCGCCACGCCCGACCGCTACCTGGTGGTGCTGGCGCCCGATGTCGCGGCTCTGGAACGGCGGGAACGGGAGCGGACCAAGGTCGGCTACACCGGCTTCTCCCCGGCCGACCTGGACCGAGTGCTGCGCCAGGACACGCCGCGGCTGGGCTACTGGCTGGACTCCAGCGCCCTCACCCCGGCCGCGACTGCCGAGGCGATCCTGGCCAACCTTCCGGCGGCGGCCGTCTGATCGCCGCGGGACCGGATCTCAGGCGTCGACCGCCTGGAGCTCGGCCGTTCCCGCCAGGTTGCGTTCCTGGCGACGGGCGGGGAGATACAACACAGCGCCGAGGATGCTGAAGGCGCCGGCGACGAGAATGGCGGTCGCCGTCGAGGTGTGCTCGGCGAGCGGGCCGAGGACCAGCAGCCCGAGACTGGCCGCCCCGCCGGCGACCATGGAGTTGATCGAGAGCACGGTGGCCCGGTTGGCCGGCCCGGCCTGCCGGTGCAGCAGCGTGTTGTGCATCGGTCCCGCGGTGCCGTGCAGGGTGTAGGCGGCCAGGAAGGCGGCGATCAGCCCGACCGGACCGGCGGCCAGGCCCATGCCGACCACGAATGCCCCGTTGAGCACCCGGGCCAGCAGAGCCGTCCAGGCGACGCCGATCCAGCGGCTGGCCAGGCCGGCCAGGGCGGACCCGACCGCGAACAGGCCCCAGGACACCGCCGAGACCGGACCGATGATGGCGCCCGCTCGCTCCTCGCCGCCGACCAGCTCGGCCAGCCGGACCTGGTTGAAGGTCTCGAAGGCGATCATGGCCACGCTCCAGAACACCTCGACCAGCACCACGCTGCGCAGCACCGGAGCGGTGCGGAGCATGCCGACCCCCGCGGCGACCGTTCCTGGCACCTGGCGGACCGAGCCGAGAACCCGGCGCCACCGGGATCCCGCCACCACGGGCCGGGTCTCCCGCACCAGAACGATCGTCAGCACCAGGTGCACCACGTTGATCCCGATGGCCAGGACGAAGGGCAGCAGCAGCGGGCTCCAGCCGGGAACCGGGGCCCAGACGACCAGACCACCCGAGCCGAGGGCACCCACCGCGATGGCCAGACCGAGGACGGTGCCGGCCCGGGCCAGGGCTCGTTCCACCGGCGCCTGGGGATCCTCGGCATGCGCGGTGTCGACGTACCACGCCTCCAGCGGACCGGAGTCCAGGGCGCGGAAGATCCCCTGCAGGCCCCAGGCGAGGACGAAGATCACGAAGCTGGGGGCGAGCACGAAGATGACCGCGGCGACGATCGCGGTGATCCCGGCGACGATCAGCACCGGACGACGGCCCAGCGCATCGGCCAGTCCGCCGGTGGGCAGCTCGAGAGCCAGCAGCACGATCCCCTGGGCGGCGATGGCGATGCCGACCTGGGTCAGGGTCAGCCCGCGCTCCAGCATCAGCAGGGTGACCAGACCGATGATGAGGCCCACCGGGAACCACCGGGTGGCGCTCAACAGCAGCAGAGTTCGTTGCGCCGCTGCCGCGCTGATGGGTCCCGCGGTCATCGTCCGGCCTCCTCGGACTCGGGCACGACATCGAGATCCATCGGCCGGGAGAAGATGTTGACCGAGGCCCGTCGGGCCCGGGGGTCGCCCTCGCCGATGGTGCGGTACTCGGCCAGCAGTGCGTCCAGTCGGGTGTTCAGCTCGCGCATCTGCGCGGGTGTGACCGTGACGAACGTGTCGTTCAGCCCGAAGACGTCGACCCATTCCACCGGCCAGTTCGAAGCGGCGTCCAGCCAGCGCTCGGCCTTCTCGGCGAGCTGGCGGACGTAGTCCCGCTGCAGCCAGTCCAGCGCCGTCGCGGCGTCCTCGTCGTCGCGGAAGCCGGAGTTGGTCCAGGAGTGGTAGTCGGTCGAGGCCCGCCACAGCCGCCGCTTGCCCTCGCCCTCGCCGGTGTCGGTGACCAGGCCGACCGACTCGAGCTTGCGCAGGTGGTAACTGGTCGCCCCGGTGTTGGTGTGCAGGGCCGCGGCCAGGTGGGTGGCCGTGGCCGGACCGGCTGTCCGCAGTTGGGACAGCAGCCGTGACCGCAGCGGGTGAGCCAGCACCTTGACCGCCTGCGCATCCAGCGTGATTCCGACGTACGCGTTCTCGCTCACCTATGCACAATAACTGTGCACACCATCTGTGCACAAGTCTTTTGCACGTCCGCTGGCATCCTCTTACCGCCTCGCCACGTAGGTTGCAACCTGCGTAAAGCGAGAGAAACCTACGTTTACGTAGGTTTCGGCCCGGGGGGTGCTGAAGACAGCACACGAGGGGCCGGTCAGCAGACCGGCCCCTCGTGGTGCGTCTCCTAGCGGTAGTCGCCCAGGTCGAACTCCTCCAGCGGCACGGCCGCGCCCGACCCCTGACCGAAGTCGTAGTCGAACGAGTCGTAACCGACCATCGAGTACGCCTGCGCCTTGGCCTCGTCCGTGGGCTCCACCCG
Organism: Propionibacteriaceae bacterium; assembly: GCA_035640915.1. Lineage (GTDB taxonomy): Bacteria > Actinomycetota > Actinomycetes > Propionibacteriales > Propionibacteriaceae > Microlunatus. Next base: position 277 of record DASQVF010000265.1, on the reverse strand, counting down.
GATGTTGCGGTACCGCTCCAGGCCGGTGCCGGCCGGGATCAGCTTGCCCAGGATGACGTTCTCCTTGAGGCCGACCAGCGAGTCCGACTTGCCGTGGATCGCCGCATCGGTCAGCACCTTGGTGGTCTCCTGGAACGACGCCGCCGACAGCCACGACTCGGTGGCCAGCGACGCCTTGGTGATGCCCATCAGCACCGGGCGGCCGGACGCCGGCACGCCACCCTCGGCCACGACGCGGCGGTTGACCGCCTCGTAGGTCAGCCGGTCCACCAGATCG
>DASQVF010000264.1:0-4111 GCA_035640915.1 Propionibacteriaceae bacterium | reverse complement strand
AGGCGGTCAGCCATGGCCGCAACGGATGCCTCTCGTCCACCTCTCCGGTCAGCAGGTCGAGGGCCAGGTAGGCGAGGTGATCGCGGAACTCCGTCAACGCGATCAGCTCCGCGTCGTCGGCCGGGTCCGGCGGCAGCCAGCGGTTGGCCGCGTCGACGTGCACGCACACGTTGTCGCTGTCCACCTCGGCCAGCACCTTCACCGTGGCGCTGATGCCGCGGACCAACGCCAGCAGGACGGCGACGAAGCCGCGCCAGGAGCGGCCGTACGGCGGCCACATGCCGGTCCGCCCGCAGTGCCACGCCGTCATCCGCGGCTCGTTGAGCGGAGTCCACAGGTGGACGCGGCCGCGGAACCGTTCGGCGGCGCGCGCCGCGTAGTCCGCCACCGCGCGGGGGTAGTCCGGGTTGCGGAAGGAGTCGTCCAGCCACGGCGGCGTTCCGTAGTGGACGAGGTCGACGATCGGGGCGATCCCCCGCTCCAGCAGCCGGTCCACGGCCCGATCGGTCCAGGCCCAGTCCCAGTGGCCCGGGCGGGGGTTGATCAGCGGCCAGGGCAGGCCGTACCGGGCCACCGGCACACCGAGGTCCGCGATCAGGTCGATGTCGCTCGCCCACCGCGTGTCGTGTCCGGTGAGGGCGTACGCGTCGAAGCTGCGGCCGGTGCGCGGATACGGCGCGGTGACGAAGGTGTCCTCGATGCCCACCGCCCACCAGAACGACGACCCGTCTACGGGAACCCTCACCGCGGTCGCTGTCCCACCACCACCGTGGCGTCCCTCGCCACGTCCGTCGCCACCCGGGTCGCCAGGCCGGTGGACGCCATCATGGCGGCGGTGTGCGGCGCCTGCTCGGCCCCGGTCTCGACGAGAAGGTGCCCGCCCGGCGCCAGCCAGTCCGCCGCGCCGGCGACCACCCGACGCTGTACGTCGAGGCCGTCGGAGCCCCCGTCGAGGGCCAGCGCCGGCTCGTGGTTCCGGGCCTCCTGCGGCATCAGGGCGATGGCCGCGGCCGGAACGTACGGTGCGTTCGCGACCAGCAGGTCAACCCGGCCACTGAGCCGGGACGGCAGCGGCTGGAACAGATCCCCCTGCACGACCGCTCCCCGATCGCCGAGATTCCGCCGGGCGCAGGCGACGGCGGACGGATCGAGATCGGCGGCGTAGACCTCGGGCTGGTCGAGCATCCGGGTCAGCGCGGTGGCCACGGCCGCCGCCCCGCAGCAGACCTCGACCACGACCAGGCGTGACCGATCGCCGGCCAGCCGTACGGCCTCCGCGACAAGAAGCTCGGTGCGGCGTCGGGGCACGAAGACCCCCGGCGCCACCGCCACCCGCAGCCCGTAGAACTCGACCCAGCCCAGGAGGTGCTCCAGCGGGGTTCCGGCGACGCGCTGAGTGACCAGCCGATCGAGCTCGTCGGGATCGGACGTGGTCTGGAGGAGCAGCGCCGCCTCCTCTTCGGCGTACACACAGCCGGCGGCGCGGAGGCGCTCGACCAGCAACGGACGTACGCCGAGCCCGATCACGCCGGGGTCACTTGATCGTGGCGGCGGTTGGCTGCTCGTCGATCTCCTCCTCGTCCTGGGTTCGCTGAGCCCGGTTCCACCGCACCAGGAAGAGAACGGAAACGAGGAGGAGCAGAACGTGGACCACCAGCTCGACCACGCGGACGCCGCCGACCAGCGAGTAGACGATCCAGCCCACGCTGGTGATGACGGCGAAGATCCAGCCCTCCCACCGCCTCAGGCCGATGATCACCAGGGACAGCAGGAACAGCAGACTCAGGACAGTCCAGGCAAACATCTCTCTTCCTCTTTCGTCATAGCGCGCACCGGTGCGGGGAGGGTTGCGGCACTCATGGTGTCATCTCGGGCGCTCCCGGACCGGTCAACAGTCCGCCGTCGACGGGAAGGGTGTGCCCGGTGATCCAGGCGGCGTCGGGAGACGCCAGGAACGCCACGGCGGCGGCGACGTCCTCCGGCTCACCGACCCGCCCGAGCGGGTAGAGCGGGCGCATCCGGTCCGCGCCACCCTCCTGGTGATCCCAGTTCCGGGTCCGGATGGTGCCGGGCGCGACGGTGTTCACGCGGATGCCGTCGCGGGCCAGGCTGGCGGCCAGGTTGGTCGTCAGCGCGCCGATGCCGGCCTTGGCCGCCGAGTAGGGCTCGCTGCCGAACGCGATGAGCGCGTTGAGCGAGCTCACGCTGACGATCGCCGGATCCCTGGTGCTGCGCCGCAGCTGCCCGATCGCCGCCCGAGAGCAGCGGACGACGCTGAGCAGGTTGAGGTCGATCATGCGGGACCACACCTCGTCGGTCTGCTCTTCGAACCGGCCGTACGCGGCGTCCCCGCCGGCCACGTTGACCAGGACGTCGATCCCGCCGAAGTCGGCGGCGACCTCGGCGAAGGCCGAGTCCACCGAGGACCGGTCGGTCACATCAAGCCACACCGCGAGGTGCCGGCCGGCCTCGGACACGAGGCCCGCGGCCACCTGCTCGGCGGCTTCGCGTTCCCGGTCGGCCACCGCGACCCGCGCCCCCTCCTCGGCGAGCCGGACGGCACACGCCCGCCCGATGCCGTGAGCGCCGCCGGTGACGACCGCCGCGGTGCCGGCGAAACGGGCACAACCGCTGCTCATCGATCCCCGCACCCAGAACCGATCGCGTCAGACCACCACGGCCCGGACCGACAGCACGTCGGGCAGGTGCTCGGCGATCTCGGTCCAGGACTCACCGTCGTCAAGGCTGGCGAACACCGTGCCGTCGCGCGCGCCGAAGTAGAGCCCCGTCCGGCCGGCGTTGTCGGTCGTGAAGGCGTCGCGCATCACCGCCGCGTAGAAGCGGTCCGGCAGCCCGGTCGCGGACGGCGTCCAGGTCTCGCCGGCGTCGGTCGAGCGCCAGACCCGGGCCCGACCACCGGGCGGGATCCGCTCGCTGTCCGCGGCCAGCGGGAAGACGAAGACGGTGTCCGGATCGTGCGGGTGGACGACGATCGGGAAGCCGAAGTCGGCCGGCAGACCGTCGGCGATCGAGGTCCAGGTACCCCCGGCGTCGTCGGTGCGGTACACGCCGCCGTGGTTCTGGGCGAACATCCGGTCCGGCCGCGCCGGATGGGCGGCGACCTTGTGTACGCACTGCCCGAACTCCGGCCACGGGTCGGGGAAGAAGGACGCCGAAATGCCCTGATTGGTCGGGTTCCAGCTCCCGCCGCCATCCGCGGTCTGGTAGACCCCGCCGGTGGACATGGCCACGGTGAGCCGCTGGCCGTCGTCGGGATGGGGCACGATCGTGTGGATCGCCTGACCCCCGTAGCCGGCACCCCACTCCGGGCGGTGCGGGTGGTCCCACAGCGAGCGGACCAGCTCGAAGGACTCGCCCCGGTCGGCGGACCGGAACAGCGCTGACGGCTGCGTGCCGGCGTAGAGCACGTCCGGGTCGCCGGCCGGGCCGGCTTGGATCTGCCAGACCCGCTCGACGCTGCTGCCCAGGTCGGACGGGAACTTCACGCTCGCGCCCCGGGTTTCGGTCCAGGTTCGCCCGAGATCGTCGGAGCGGTAGACGCCCGGGCCGAAGTGCTCGCTGGTCCCACCGACGAAGATCCGCGGGGCGTCCCCCCGCGTGTCGACGCCGGTCGCGTAGATCCCCTGCATCAGAAACTCCGGGTCCGACCAGGTCCACGACCGTCGCGACTCGTCCGACCGGCCGATCCACAGCCCTTTCTTCGTCCCCACCAGCAGCACTGCTTCCGCCATCTCCGAATCCCCTCTCCGATCCGCGCTCGCCCCTACGGGTCAGTCTGTACGATCCGGGCGCCTCCGCGGAGGGCGTTGGGATGATGGAGGCGTGTCCACCCCCTCGGCCGCGCCGCGCAGCGCCCGCCAGATCCGCCGCTGGCGGCAGTACCTGGCCGACGAGCGGGCCGAGGCGGCCGGATACCGCGAGCTCGGCGAGCGGCGGACCGGTGAGGAGCGGGACATCCTGCTGGCCCTCGCGGACGCCGAGAAGCGGCACGAGTCCCACTGGCTGGAGCTGCTGGGCGACGAGTCGGGGCCGCCCCGCCGCAGCAGCCTGCGGACTCGCGTGCTGGTCTTCCTGGCCAAGCACTTCGGGA
>DASQVF010000263.1:0-2981 GCA_035640915.1 Propionibacteriaceae bacterium | reverse complement strand
CCAGCCAGGCCACGAGGACCAGGAACAGTCCGGTCAGCGCGGTGGTGGCACCGAGGTGGCCGCCCTCCGCCGTGACGGCAGCCAGCCGGGCCCGCAGCGCCGTCTGGCTGGTTCGCCGGTACGCGCTCCCTGCCGCGGCCTCGGCGCCGATGCCCTTCACCACCCGCAACCCGCTGACCAGGTCGGTGGCCGTGGACGTCGCCGCGGCCAGGGTTTGCTGCTCCGCCTCGGCCCGGCCGACCAACGGGCGGGCCAGCAGTCGGGACACCAGCAGCACCACTGGGACGCCGGCCAGCACGGTAAGGGCCAGGACCGGCGAGGCGGAGAGCAGGACCGCGGTGCCGGCCACCAACGCGGCGAGCGAACTGGCGATGTGGGTGCCGGCGCTGACGTACTGGGCGGTCCGGTCGGCGTCGGAGCTGGCCAGCCCGACCTGCTCGCCGGGCCGCCCCGGAGCTCCGCCGGCGGCGTCGAGCACCCGCGCGGCGATGCGTACGCGGAGGTCCCGGGCCGCCCGGAACCTGGCCCGGTCCAGGACCCAGTACCCGGTGGCGCCGCAGCCGGCCAGCACGGCGAAGACGGCGGCCACCACCGCGAGCCAGAGCGTCAGTGCCGAACCGTCGCCCGTCCCCACGGCCCGATCCAGGACCACGCCGACCACCACCGGCACCGCGGCCTCGGACAGCTGATGCCCGATGGCCAGCAGGGCGGCGACGACGACGCCGCGCCGTTGCCCGCGTAGGGCACCGCGGAGCACCGCACCGGCGTCCGGCGCGGTTCCGGACGGTCTCAATGCGGGAGAGGTGCTCGATCGGCCATCGCGGGCCAGCGTGGTCGGTTACCGGCGCTCAGGCAACGGCTTTCTCCAACCGCGTAACCATCTCACCCAGCGCGTACTCCACCGCGAGCGTGGTGCCGAGCGAGTACGCCGCCGCGAGGTCACCGTCGATCACCACCGAGCGGCCGTCCTTGACCGCCGGCACGGTTCGAAAGATCGGGTCGTCGGTGATCTGGTCGGTGGGAATGAAGATCGGGAAGGCGACGATCACGTCGGCGTCCAGCAGCCGGACCTGCTCGTTGGAGATCGACACCGAGAACCCGGTGGCGTTGGGACTCAGCTTGGCGATCTCCGGGTTCTGGACGAAGCCCAGCTGCTCGAGGAAGGCGACCCGCTCGCTGCCGGTGATGTAGGCACCCCAGCCCTCGCTGGTCTTGGTCGCCGCCGTCACGGTCTTGCCCTGCCACTGCGGGTGGGCCGCCTTGGCCTCGGCGAACGTGGCGTCGACGGCGGCCTGCAGCTGCTCGCCCTCGGCGGTCTTGCCGAGCGCGGTGGCGATCATGGACAGCTGCTGCGGCCCGCTGGTCAGGTAGTTGTCCCCGCCCTCGGGGACCCCGACCGTCGGCGCGATCGCCGACAGCAGCTCGTGCCGCCTGGCGTCCCCGGAGCTCTTGGTGTCCAGGATCAGGTCCGGTTGCAGGGCGGCGATCGCCTCGTACGACGGCTCGGTGGTGCCGATGATCTCCGGCGGGGTGGTGTAGCGGCCGGCGGCCCACGGGCCGACACCCTCGCCGCCGAAGGCGAGCCAGTCCGACGCCCCGACCGGCTGCACACCGAGGGCGAGGGCGGTCTCGGCGTCGCCCCAGCCGAGCGCGACCACCCGGGTGGGTGCCTGATCGATGGTCACCGCGCCGAACTTGGTCTGCACCGTGGCCGGGAAGCCGCCGGCGGCCGGAGCCGGGGCCGAGCTCGACTCGGAGGCCTCGGGAGTGGCACCGGAGCCGCAGGCGGCCAGCAGGGCCAGCACAGCGACGACGAGTGCGGTCAGGATCCGGCGGGGCATGGCTGCGGCCTTCCTCGAGTCTTAGGTAAGGGTTACCTTACACATCGACCTCGGTGTACCGCGCCGCCCGAGCCTCGTCATCGACCCGCGGACAGGTACTGCAGGCCTGCTGCTCGTCGTCGACCTTGTAGTAGTAGCAGCAGCCGGCCCGCCGGCGGCTCAGATGGGTACGCCCCTGGCGGTCGGTCAGCAGGTGGATCGAGGACCGCTCACCGAACTCGGCGGTCCCGCCGGGCAGGACCGTTGCCGCCAGCCGGAGCACCTCCTCGGCGGCGTCCACCTGGGGGTTCCCGCCGTACCAGACCCCGGTGTCCAGGCCGTCGAAGAACGCGGCCAGCTTGTGCCGGCGGGGCAGCCGGGCCCGCCCGGCGTACGCGGTGAAGAAGTCGTCGGCGTGGGTGCGGACCTCGGCCCGGAGGACCGCGGCGAGCGCGTCCTCGTCGTCGACCACCGTCGCTTCGGGATGGTTCGCGTGAGGGTCGCCGGGCAAGCACCAGAAGCGGGGGTCCAGCAGGGCGACGCCGTCGGGGTACTCCTCGTCGGGATGGCGGCGGAAGGCCAGCGCCGGGCGGCTCAGGTGTGGCACCCGACGGGCCTGGCGGAAGCAGGCCCCGCCGACCAGGCCGGCCATCGCGGCGTACCAGTCGAGGGCGAAGCCCGACACGGTCAACGGGTGGGAGCGGCCGTAGGTGCGGGCGACGTAGCCCTCGATCCGGTTTTCCCAGGCGGCCAGGAACCCGGCGTCGACGTCGGCGCAGCAGGTCCAGCCGGCAGCGTCGTCCGGCCAGCCGAGCCGGACGTGCAGCCACGAGTTCAGGGTGTCGACCGTGGCGGCGGTGTCGGCCAGCGGCGTACGGTCAGCGGAGAGGTTCGCCGACGTCACCGGTCACTCTCTTCCTGAGGAGAAAACTCCACCACTGGCGAGTTTTCGCCCTCGGATCCCGCCGGAACGCGGCCATAACTAGCCATTGGTGGAGTTTTCTCCATGAAGGAGGAGCGCCCGGAGGCACGGCGCAGCGGCAGCACCAGCGGGGTCCCGCTGGTCGGGTCGGGGATCACCTCGGCCTCGAGCCCGAAGACGTCGCGGAGCAGATCCGGGGTGAGTACGTCGGCGGGAGGGCCGGAGGCCAGGAGCTTCCC
>DASQVF010000262.1:0-3747 GCA_035640915.1 Propionibacteriaceae bacterium | reverse complement strand
TCAAGATCGTCAACGAGGAGCTGACCGGCATCCTCGGCGGCGAGACCCGGCTGCTCCGCTTCGCCAAGCGACCACCGACGGTGATCATGCTGGCCGGTCTGCAGGGCTCGGGCAAGACGACGCTGGCCGGCAAGCTGGGTCTCTGGCTGCGGGGACAGGGCTACTCGCCGCTGCTCGTCGCGGCCGACCTGCAGCGGCCCAACGCGGTCAACCAGCTTCAGGTGGTCGGCGAGCGGGCCGGCCTGCACGTGTACGCCCCGGAGCCCGGCAACGGCATCGGCGACCCGGTGGCCGTGGCCTCGGGGTCGATCGCGCACGCGGAGCGGCGGCTGTACGACGTGGTCATCGTCGACACCGCGGGCCGGCTGGGCGTCGACGCCGAGCTGATGCAGCAGGCGGCCGACATCCGCGATGCCGTCCATCCGGACGAGATCTTGTTCGTGGTCGACGCGATGATCGGCCAGGACGCGGTGAACACCGCCACCGCCTTCGCGGAGGGGGTCGGTTTCGACGGGGTGGTGCTGACCAAGCTGGACGGCGATGCCCGCGGCGGCGCGGCCCTGTCCATCGCCCGGGTCACCGGCCGGCCGATCATGTTCGCCTCCAACGGCGAGGCGCTGAAGGACTTCGACGTCTTCCACCCCGACCGGATGGCCAGCCGCATCCTCGGCATGGGCGACGTGCTCACCCTGATCGAGCAGGCGGAGAAGACCTTCGATGCCGAGGAGTCCGCGAAGGCGGCGGCCAAGCTGGCCGGCAAGGGCGGTGAGTTCGGGCTCGCCGACTTCCTGCAGCAGATGCAGATGGTCCGCAAGATGGGCCCGCTGTCGAAGGTCTTCGGCATGTTGCCCGGGATGGGTGAGATCAAGGACCAGATCAACGACATCGACGAGAAGGACGTCGACCGGATCGAGGCGATCATCCACTCGATGACTCCGGCCGAGCGGGACAATCCGAAGATCATCGACGGCTCCCGGCGGGCGCGGATCGCTCGTGGCGCCGGGGTGCAGGTGTCCGACGTCAACGGCCTGGTCAACCGGTTCTTCGAGGCCCGGAAGATGATGAGCTCACTGGCCGGAGGCAAGATGCCGAACATTCCCGGGATGCCGGGGATGAACGGCGGCGGGGGCGGAGCGGCCCGTCGGCCCGCGGCCAAGCAGAAGAAGAAGGGCGGTCACAAGGTCTCGGGCAACCCCGCGAAACGCAATGCGCCGCAGCCGACGTCGGCCGCAGCGGCCCAATTGGACGAGGCCGCCCTGCAGAAGGCGATGGCGGAGTTCGAGCTGCCGCCGGAGCTGCGCCGCCGCCTCGGTCAGTAAGGTGCAGCCGCGGCTGCACCTGAGCGGCGTGGTGCTGCCGGATGGCGAGCACCGCGACCTGTGGGTGGTCGACGGCGTGGTGCGGACCGAGCCGGTGCGGGACGCGCACACCGTGGCCACCGGGGTCTGGCTGCTGCCGGGGCTGGTCGACGCGCACTGCCACGTCGGTCTGGAGAGCGAGGGGGCGGTGCCGCCGCAGCGGGCCGAGGAGCACGCCCTGGCGGACCGGGCGGCGGGCGCCCTGCTGCTGCGCGACGCCGGGAGCCCGGCCGACACCCGCTGGATGGACGGCCGGGACGACCTGCCCCGGATCATCCGCGCCGGCCGGCACATCGCGCGGCCCAAGCGCTATCTGCGCAACTACGCCGCCGAGGTCGAGCCGCAGGACCTGGTCGCGGAGGTGGAGCGGCAGGCCGCCCGCGGCGACGGCTGGGTCAAGCTGGTGGGCGACTGGATCGACCGGGAGCTCGGCGACCTGGCACCGCTCTGGCCGGTCGACGTCGCCCGCGCCGGTATCGACCGGGCCCACGAGCTCGGCTGCCGGGTCACGGCGCACGTGTTCGGCGAACAGGCTCTCGCCGAGCTGCTGGATGCGGGCATCGACGGCATCGAGCACGGCACCGGGCTGACCGAGGAGACGGCCGTCCGGATGGCCGAGCGGCAGGTCGCCCTGGTGCCGACGATGGTCCAGCTGGAGAACTTCGAGTCCTACGCCCGCGCCGGCGAGGCCAGGTTCCCGGCGTACGCCAAGCACATCCGCGCTCTGTACGCGACCCGCATCGAGCGCTTCGCCACCGCCCGGGAGGCCGGCGTACCGATCTACGCGGGCACCGACGCCGGCGGCTACCTGCCGCACGGGCTGGTCGGTGCCGAGATCGCGGCTCTCGGCGCCTTCAGCTCGGCGGAGTACGCCCTGGGTGCGGGGTCCTGGCGGGCCCGGTCCTGGCTCGCCCGGCCGGCTGAGCTGGTCGAGGGAGCCCCGGCGGACCTGGTGGCCTTCGCTGCGGATCCGCGGCAGGATCTCGGGGTGCTGCGGGATCCGGTCCGGGTGATCCTGCGAGGCGCCGTCGTCGGCTGATCATCGTTATCGTGGCCGGGTGACCGACTGGATCTGCGCCACCTGCGCCGTCGAGTACCCCGACACCGAACAGCCGCCGACCACCTGCCCGATCTGCAGCGACGAGCGCCAGTACGTCCGGCCGACCGGCCAGCGCTGGACCACCCTGGCCGAGCTGACCGAGGCCGGGCATCGCGGCTCGGTCAGCGAGGTTGAGCCCGGGCTGCAGGGGATCCGGATCGAGCCGAGCGTGGGCATCGGCCAACGGGCTCTCCTGGTGCAGACGCCGGAAGGCAACCTGCTCTGGGACTCCACCGGCTACGTCGACGACGACCTGGCCGGTCAGGTCGCGGCCGCGGGGGGCGTGGCGGCGATCGCGGCCAGCCACCCGCACATGTTCGGGGCCCAGGTCGCCTGGTCCCGTCACTTCGACAACGCCCCGGTGTACGTGGCCGCGGCCGACGGGGAGTGGGTGCAGCGCACCGACCCGGTGGTCCGGACCTGGGACGAGCCGACCGAGGTGCTGCCGGGGGTGACGCTGCACCGGATCGGTGGCCACTTTCCGGGCAGCGCGGTGGCCCACTTCACCGCAGCGGACGGCCGTGGCGTGCTGCTCACCGGCGATACCGTGGCCGGCACCCCCGACGAGCACTGGGTGTCGTTCATGCGCAGCTTCCCGAACAAGCTGCCCCTGTCCGCGGCCGTGGTGGAGAAGGTGGCGTCCCGGGTGCTGGAGCTGGACTTCGACCGGCTGTACGACAACTTCGGCGCCCGGGTGGGCAGCGATGCGTCGGTCTGGGTCCGGCGCTCGGCCGACCGCTACATCGCCTGGGTGCGCGGCGACTTCGACCACCTCACCGGCTGACCTGAGCGTCGCCGCCTGAACGTGTCGAAGGGCCTCCGACAGGCTCAGGCCGCATTGAGTGAGGATCTACCGGACGGTCACCCGCAGTTCACTGACGCCGGAACCCCGGCCGGCCGGCACCTGGACCTCCAGCCCGCGGGCCGTCCGGACCAGGTGCGCCTCCACCCGCTTGCCGTTCAGGCGGATGGATCGGATTTCCGCACCCCGCGGCACCACCGCACCGATGGTCAGCCGTACGTCGCCACGCCGCCGGACCTCGGTCAGGTAGCTGTCGCCCTGCCGCCGGGCCGTCACGTCGACACTGACCTGCTCACCCAGTCGAACCCGCTTGACCGAGCCGGTCCGCTGGTCCGGCGGCAGCTGTGGCACGACGGTCAGCCGACCGCGGCCCAGGTCCGGGGAGACACCCAACCACTGGTGCACCACCGGCCAGAGCACGCCGTATGCGCCCCAGGCCTGCAGCACCATCGACCGCTCCGTGAACAGCCGGTCGATGTTCGCGCCGA
>DASQVF010000261.1:0-7309 GCA_035640915.1 Propionibacteriaceae bacterium | reverse complement strand
TGGAGCGCAGCGACTCGGCCAGCTGGTCCACCTTCCGGGTCCGCGGCCAGACCTTCGGCTATCTCTGGGAGCGGACCCAGACGGTCGGGCTCAAGCAGCTGCTCAGCGAGCAACTGGCCCTGGTCGCCGAGCGCCCCGACGCCTTCGAGGTGCAGTTCACCGCCGGCCAGTTCGGCTGGGTGGTGGTCTACCTGGAACGGGTCGAGCGTGACGAGCTGGCCGAGCTGACCTACGAGGCCTGGTCCCTGTCCGCACCGGTCGCCCTGGTCGAGGCCGCGGCCGGTCGGCTGCCGACCTAGGCGTGTCGAAACAGCCGACGACCACCGCACGGCCGCGGGGGTTCACGGGGGTCGTCCCCCCTTGCTGGAACTACCTGGCTGGAACTACGCCACAGCCACCGTGAAGGGTGGCTCGGTGAGCGCCTCGACCTGCTCCTGCGAGACGCCGGGCGCCAGAGCGCGCAGCACCAGCCCGTCGGAAGTGATGTCCAGCACGGCCAGGTTGGTGATCACCCGGTTCACCACCCGGGTGCCGGTCAGCGGCAGGCTGCACTCGTTCACGATCTTCGGCGTACCGTCCTTGGCTGCGTGCTCCATCAGCACCACCACCCGCGGCGTGCCGGCGACCAGGTCCATCGCGCCGCCCATCCCCTTGACCATCTTGCCGGGGATCGCCCAGTTGGCCAGGTCCCCCGTCGCCGAGACCTGCATCGCACCGAGGATGGCCAGCTTGACGTGCCCGCCGCGGATCATGGCGAACGAGGTGGCGGAGTCGAAGATGCTCGCCCCGGTGGCCAGGGTGACGGTCTCCTTGCCCGCGTTGATCAAGTCGGCGTCCTCCTCCCCGGGATAGGGGTAGGGGCCCACGCCGAGGATGCCGTTCTCGCTCTGCAGCACCACGCGTACGCCGGGCGGCAGGTTGTTCGCGACCAGAGTCGGAATGCCGATGCCGAGGTTGACGTAGTCGCCGTCGGACAGCTCCGCGGCAGCGATCGCCGCCATCTGGTCCCGGGTCCAGCCCACCGGGGGCGCGACCGTCTCGGTCATCTCCCGCCTCCGTTTCCGTGCGGCCGGGCGCGGTGCACCCGCTTCTCGATGTCCTTGGCCCTCGGCCGGGCCGGGACCACCGTGTCGACGTACACCCCCGGCGTATGGATCTGGTCCGGGTCGAGCTCGCCCCGTTCGACCATCTCCTCGGCCTCCACCACGGTGACCCTGCCCGACGCGGCCACCAGCGGGTTGAAGTTCCGCGCCGACAGTCGGTACTGCAGGTTCCCGTCCGGGTCCGCCCGGTACGCGTGCACCAGGCCGACATCGGCGACGATGCCCCGCTCCAGCAGGTACGTCCGCCCGTCGAACTCGGTGTGCGGCTTGCCCTCGGCGATCACCGTCCCGACGCCGGTCGCGGTGTAGAAGGCCGGGATGCCGGCACCACCGGCCCGCAGCCGCTCCGCCAGCGTCCCCTGAGGGTTGAACTCCACCTCCAGCTCTCCCGCCAGGTACTGGGCAGCGAACAGCCTGTTCTCCCCCACGTAGGAGGCCAGCACCTTGCGTACCTGCCCGGTTTCCAGCAGCACGCCGAGACCCTTGCCGTCCACCCCCATGTTGTTGGACACGATGGTCAGGTCCCGCACCCCGGAGTCGCGGACCGCTTCGATCAGGTCGACCGGGATGCCGCAGAGCCCGAAGCCACCGACCGCGATCAGCTGCCCGTCGGCCAGCACGTCACGCAGCGCCTCGACCGCCCCGGTCCCGACCTTGGACCCCGGGCCGGCGACGATGCTCATGCTGGCATCGTATCGACGGTGAGCACAGGTCGCGGAGGCAAGCAGCGGTCGGTGGTCCGCTTCCTGAGGGGGCTGGCGACGGCGGCCAGGGAGCGGCTGGCCGCGGCCAGGGAGGAGCTGGCCGAGCAGCGGGCGGCCGACGCCGAGCGGCTCAAGGCGGAGCGCCAGGCTCGGGCAGCCGACCTGGCGGCGCAGGTGACGGCAACGCCGGCGGACGAGACGTTCGCGGTGGCGCTCGGTGCGGTCTTTCGGGAGACGTTCCTCGGTGAGCTGTCGGCCGCGGCCGAGCAGGAGCGGTCTCCCGCGTACCTCTATCTCTGCGCCGTGCCGGCCGAGGAGATCGAGAGCGTGCCCAAGCTGCTCCGGCAGGACTTCGACGTCACCGACTCCGCGAGCGCCGTGGCCGTTCTCGCCCACCTGGCCTCGCGTCTCGGCCGGACCGAGGGCCCGGCCGGCCAGGACGCCGACGCGGTGCAGATCGCCCGCGGCTGCTGGCTGGCCACTGCGGCGGCCGGCGCCGGCTTGCTGCGGTCGGACCACGTCCTCGAGCTGACGGTGCCCTTCCGCGCGCGAGCGGTGCAGAACTACTCCTCGTGGACCGAGTTCGGGCGTTGCTTCCTGGCCGGTGAGCGCGAGACGCCCGGAAGCACCGCCCTCGGTCGCCGAGCCCTGGCGAAGACGGTGGACGATCTGTTGGGGTCACCGGGCAGCCCCTGGGTCGACCGGCCGTGGCCGAGCGGGGCCGCCGGGTGAGCCAGCCACGGCAGCCGTTCCTGCACGACCTGGCGATCCTGGTGGCCGCGCCGAGCCAGGTGTTCAGCGCCCGGTCCGGCGGCATCGGCCGCGCCGAGGGAACCGCCGGGGTGGAGGGGCTGTGGCATGCCGACCTCCGGGTCCTCAGCGGCCTGGCCATCACCGTCGACGGTGCAGCGCCGGAGCCCATCGCCACCCGGCCGCTGCCGGCGAACCAGGACGGCGACGGCCTGCTCTTCACCTTCCTGTGCCGCGAGATCGCCGATGGCCGGTTCGCCGACCCGAGCCCGGTACGTCTCGACGTCGAGCGGCGCCTGGCGCCCGGCCGGCTGACCGAGACCACGACGGTCACGTCCTGGCTGGACGAGCCCAGCACCGTTCGCATCGGGATCAGGTTGGTGCCCGACGTTGCCGGCATCTTCGCGGTGCGGAGAGGCGAAGAGGTGCCGCCCACGCCGCCCGCCGGGTCCGATCCGCTCAGCTGGGGCAACGAGGAGCTGACCGCCCGGCTGGCCGCCCCGGGTGCGACGACTGCGTCGGTCCAAGGTGTGCTGGAGCTCAGCTGGGACCTGGAGGTGCCGGCCCGCGGTCGAAGCGCCGTCGGGTGGAGCCTGGCGGTGAGCGACGAGGGCGGCGTCGTCGGACCGGCCCGCGACCGACCGATGGATGCCGGGCGGCTCGCCGGCGAGCTGACCGAACGGGCCACGAGCCCGGCCCGCGGCTCCGACTCCCGGTTGCGGCCGTGGCTGGAACGCTCCCTCGCCGACCTGAACGGTCTGCGGATGAGCACCGTCGACAGCCCCGACGACGTCTTCTTCGCCGCCGGTTCGCCGTGGTACCTGACCCTCTTCGGCCGCGACTCGCTGTGGACCGCCCGAATGCTGCTGCCGGTCGACCCGGCGTACGCGATGGGCACCCTGCGGGTCCTGGCCCGGCGCGCCGGAACGGCGGTCGACGTCGACAGCGCCCAGGCGCCCGGCAAGATCCTGCACGAGCTCCGCCGGGCCGCCAGCGCGGTAGGGACCATCGCCCTACCTCCGGTCTACTACGGCACCATCGACGCCACGCCGCTCTGGGTGTGCACCCTGCACGACGCCTGGCGGACCGGGGCGCCGGACGGCGAGGTGGAGGCACTGCTGCCCACGCTGGAGGGTGCGCTGCGTTGGGTGGTCGAGGACGGCGACGCCGACGGCGACGGGTTCCTGGAGTACCTGGACCACAGCGGGCACGGCCTGGCCAACCAGGGCTGGAAGGACTCCGCCGACGCCGTCCGGTTCGCCGACGGCACCATCGCCACCGGTCCGGTCGCGCTGTGCGAGGTGCAGGCGTACGCGTACCAGGCCGCCCGGCACGGCGCCGACCTGCTGGATGCCTTCGGCCGCCCGGGTGCGGAGCGTTACCGCGACTGGGCTGCGGCGCTGCGGGAACGGTTCCGGGCGGCGTACTGGTGCGGCGAGGGCCCGGACCGCTTCCCCGCCCTCGCCCTGGACGGGGCCAAGCGGCCGGTGAACACCCTGACCAGCAACATCGGCCACCTGCTCGGCACCGGACTGCTCGACCCGGACGAGGAGCTCGTCGTCGCCGGGCACCTGGCTGGTGCGGACCTGGACTCCGGTCTCGGCCTCCGCACCATGGCCGCGAGCGCCGGCGGCTACGCCCCACTCAGCTATCACTGCGGTTCGGTCTGGCCGCACGACACCGCGATCGCCATCCTCGGGCTGCATGGGGCCGGACTCGCCGAGTACGCCGACGGCCTGATCGAGGGACTGCTGCGGGCATCGGTGGCCTTTCGCCACCGGCTGCCCGAGCTGTGGTCCGGGGAGGGTGAGCCGGTGCCCTACCCGACGGCCTGCCAGCCCCAGGCCTGGTCCGCCGCGGCGGCCGTCGTAGTGGCCTCCGTGCTGGGTGAGTCCAGCGACGCGGACGGGAGGTGATCAGAAAGCGCCGCGAACTGCGGCGTGGTGAGGAACGACGGGTTGGCTCCCATGGGCTGCCGGAGCACCTCGGCGTCGGCGAGCCGCGGATCGGCCCGAAGCTCGGCGCGCGGCACCCACTCGGTCGGGTCGGCGATGGTCAGGTCGAGCGGCACCCGCCATCGGCCGTCATCGAGGTGCAGCTCGGCCGGCCCGGTCACCCACCCGACGCCCCAGACTCCGTACGGCAGCCGGCTGCGGCTGCCGCTGGCCCAGAAGACGACCCGCTGCCCGGCGTTCATCAACCGGGCCCGATAGCCGGGCTGCACGCACCAGCTCTCCACCCGGGGATCCCATCGGAAGCGGTCGACCAGGTCCACCCGGTCGGCGTTGCCCTTCAGCAACCATGCCCCGAGGTGGGCCAGAGTCACCCGAGCTTCGGTCGCTGAGCGCAGGGAACCAGCCACAACGCAGAACACTACGCCGGAGGTCTCCGACGTAGTGCTTGTGTGGGGTGGAGGTGGCGGGAATCGAACCCGCGTCCTCGGACGACGAACCAGGACTTCTCCGGGCGCAGCTGGCTAGGCGTTCTTCTCGGCTCCTGCACTCGCGCCAGCACGTTGCAGACAAGCCCAGCCTTCGTAAGTGTTCCCGTTAGGCCCGAAGGCCCGTCCTAGCGGGTAAGCCTCCTGGATGAGGCCAGGGTCCGGGACGGAGGCTCGCCCGGTCTGACCCTTCGATCACTGCTCAGGCAGCGAGAGCGAAGTTAGTGCGCTTAGACTCGGCACTTATTGGTTTCCAAGGGACATTAACGAGTTGACCTTGGATTCTCGGCCCGCTTCTCCTGGGACTATCGACCCAAGTCGAAACCGATCACCCCCTGTTGAGTTGTGCTGCAGCCTCGGCCGCGAGGACCGAGTCTACGCCTTACAACGCGGCGGCGAGGTGATTGCTTCCCGCCGCCGCGTTGGAACCTCCTACTTCTCCGAGAGCACCTCGAGCTTCGCCACCTTCTTGACCGGGTTGCGCCAGTTCTCGCCCTGCAGGGCCTTGGCGCTGCCCACGATGGTCAGGATGAACCAGCTCAGGCCCATCAACGGCAGCAGGAAGCCGAAGATGTCGAACTCGGTGATCCCCGCCACGATCCCCACCACGACGAAGGCGATGAAGGAGATCAGCTGGAAGTTGAACGCCTTCGCGGCCTCACGGCGCGCGTAGGTGCCAGGGCTGGACACCGCGAACACCAGGCCCGGCCCCAGCAGCCAGAGGAAGAACACCGAGAAGTGGGCGAACCCGGCGACTCCACGGCCGGCCTGCTCGCGCGTCTCCGGCCGGACCATGGGCTGGTACGCCGGGTGCACGCCCAGCGCGCGGGACGGCGTGGGTACCTGCACCAGGCCGTAGAAGGCCTCGTTCAGGTCCTTGCGGGTCTCGGCGGTGATCACCTGGCCGATCCGGGTGTCGAACTCGAGCTCAGTGATCCGACCGTCCGCGTACGCCTCCTTCAGCCAGGCCTCGGCGCGGTCGCGCTGCTCGGGGGTGACGTACATCTTCAGACTGGGGTGCTCGTAGGTCGGGCTCATGTCATCAAGCATCGACGCGCGCGGCCATCTGCGCTATCGGGCACTCCCCCGGCCCGACCCCGAGTCGGCCCTCTAGGGTGGTGCAACGTGACTGCGAAGCCCGAGATCGAGTTCCCCTACGGCGACCCACCGACCGAGCTGGACATCGTCGACATCACCGATGGCACCGGCGCCGAGGCGCAGCCGGGCCAGACGGTCCGCGTGCACTACGTCGGGGTGGCATTCAGCACCGGCGAGGAGTTCGACGCCTCCTGGAACCGCGGCGAGCCGCTGGAGTTCCGGCTGGGCGCCGGCCGAGTGATCCCCGGCTGGGATCAGGGCCTGGTCGGCATGAAGGTCGGCGGGCGACGGCAGCTGACCATCCCGCCGGATCTGGCCTACGGGGACCAGGGCGCCGGCGGCGTCATCAAGCCGGGTGAGACGCTGATCTTCGTCTGCGACCTGGTCGACACCCGCTGATCCTTGGCGGCTCGCGCATCGCGCTCCAAGCCGCCTACTTCGTCGGCGCTCGACGACGAAAGCGTGTCGTCTCGCTTCTCCTCAGCACGGCGGCGCGCGATTCCCGACGCTCGCCGCGCTACCAGCTGCCGCTACCGCCGCCACCGCCACCGCCGCCGGAGAACCCGCCGCCCCCGAACGAGCTGCCGCCACCGAAGCCGGTGCCGCTGCTGCCCGACGAGGGAACCGGCGTGGCGGCGCTGGTCAGGCTGCTGGTGATGAAGCCGGTGTTGAACGCCCCGATGTGGTAGTTGCCGACGAACCAGTACGGGGTGGCGTCGGGTAGCCGGCCCATCGCCACCAGGTCGCTGCAGATCTTGGCCCACCGGTCGGCCAGCTCGAAGATGATCGCCCAGGGCAGGTACTTGGAGAAGATGTCCTCCCCCTCCTCGAACCGGAGCTGGTCGGCCTCGGCCGTGGCCAGGTAGGTCCGGAAGCCCTCCACCTGGTCGGTGACGGCCCGGCCGTCCGCGGTCCGCTGTCCGCGTCGTAGCTTCACCCGGATCACCGCGATCGTCACCAGGATCGGCAGCAGCGGCACGAGGATCCACAGCACCCAGGCGCCGACGGAGAACGCCAGGAAGATGGCGAAGGCGATCGCCCCGAACCCGAAGCTGCCGGTGGTGGTCGCCGAGGGCACCTTGCGGAACCAGCCGCGGGAGGCCACCTGGTTGCGCACCGAGTCGCGCATCTTGTTGTGCGCGGTGACCAGACTGCCCCGCTCCGAGAGGTCCCTGGTCGCTCCCGGCGGCTCACCGTCGAACAGGCTGGTCAGC
>DASQVF010000260.1:0-7171 GCA_035640915.1 Propionibacteriaceae bacterium | reverse complement strand
GACGCCGTGAGCCAGGCGCTGGCCGGGATCGAGCTCGCCCGCCTTCGGGGGCTGGAGCGCTCAATCGGCTGCATGCTGGCCGGCAACGCGGCCGAGCCGCTGATCGCGCTCGGTCAGTGGAGCCGGGCCGCGGCCATGATGGACCGGGCTCTGGAGCTGGACCCGCCGCCGCACCACCGGGCCCACCTACGGCTGCTGCAGGCCTGGCTGCGGATCTGGCGCGGTGAGCTGGACGAGGCCGACGTGATCCTGGCCGAGTTCCGGCCGACGGTCGGCCATGACCACCCGGCGCCGCAGTACGTCAGCCAGATCATCCGGGCTGACGCGGAGCACGCCATGGCGGTCGGCGACCCGGAACGCGCCTGGCGCGCCGTCTCGGTGTTCCTCCACACCTGGGATCGCTTCCACGGCGCGTACGCCTATCCGGTGCTGGCGGTGGCGGCGGCCGCGGCCCGGGCCCTCGACGTGGCCGAGAGCACCACCGAGCGCTCCGAGCTGATTGCGGACTTCCTGGAGCGGCGGGCGCTGCGGATCAACATCCGGCCGCTGTGGGCGCCGGTGATCACCGCGGAGCTCGCCGACACCGCCGAGGCGTGGGGCAGCGCGCTGGCCGAGCTGACGGCGCTGCCGGGTCCCGCTCACCTGCCGCCCTACGCCGGACTCCGGCTGGCCCAGCACCTGGTCGCCGCGCGAGAGCGGGCCGAGGCGCGTGACGTCGTGGCCACGGCCACTGCGCAGGCGGCGGCGCTCGGGGCCCGGTTGCTCACGGACCGGCTCGGCGCTCTGGCCCACCGGGCCGGGTTCTCGCCGGCGGCTGAGGTCGGGGCCAGTCCGCTGGCCGCGCTGACCCCACGAGAGATCGAGGTGCTGCAGCTGGTCGCGGCGGGCAACTCCAATGGGGAGATCGGCAGCGCGCTGTTCATCAGCACCAAGACCGCCAGCGTGCACGTGTCCAACATCTTGGCCAAGCTGGGGGTGAGCGGCCGCGGCGAGGCCGCGGCGATGGCGTACAAGCTGGGGCTGGTCTCGGTCTGAGGCCTGCCGCCGGGGTCGGGGCTGGTTCGCGTCAGTAGGGTGGGGCCCGTGAACTGGAAGGTCGCCGTCGCGCTGGGTGCCGCCATTGGTGGCGTGGTGTACGCCGTGCTGCGGCGAAACCGGAACGAGGCGGCCGACGCCGAGCTCTGGGCCGAGGCGACCGACCCGGTGACCCGCTTCGGCAACTCCTGACCGGCTTCGGCAACTCCTGACCGGCCGGCAGCCTTCCACCCTCCGCACTGCCGCGGGCCCCTGGCCCGTTGCAGGAAGTCACGTGCACGTGGGTTCCTGCGGCGATACACGCGTTGCAACCTGGGTATCGCCGCAGCAAGTCACGTGTACGTGGGTTCCTTCAGCGCCCCGGCGGACGCAGAGCCCCGGCGGAAGCGGAGGCGGCGGGAACACATCGCTGTGGCAGGCGTTAGCCCTACATGATTGATGACCGGGACCGGGAGGTCCTCGACGCCTACTCCGCCGCGGTGATCGGCGTCGCGCAGCGGGTGCTGCCCAGCGTGGCCAGCCTCCGCGTACGCGGTGCCCGGGGCGAGGGCTCCGGCAGCGCCAGCGTGCTGACCGCCGACGGCTACCTGCTGACCAGCGCCCACGTCGTCGACGGCGTGAGCGAGGCCACCGCCGCCTTCACCGACGGCACCGAGGTCACCGCCGACGTCGTCGGCCGCGACCCCCTCTCCGACCTCGCCGTGCTCCGCGCCCGCGCGGAGGTGCCCCCGCCGGTCGAGCTCGGCAACGCCTCACAGCTGCAGGTCGGCCAGCTGGTCGTCGCTCTGGGCAACCCGCTCGGCCTGGCCGGCAGCGTCACCGCCGGGATCGTGTCGGGGCTCGGCCGGTCGCTGCCCACCGGTGCGGGCCGGGTGGTCGACGAGGTGATCCAGACCGATGCCGCGCTCAACCCGGGCAACAGCGGCGGAGTGCTGGCCGACAGCCGTGGCCGAATGGTCGGCGTCAACACCGCGGTCGCCGGGGTCGGCGTCGGCCTGGCCGTACCGATCAATTCCACCACCCAGCGGATCATCAGCGCCCTGATGTCGACCGGGCGGGTCCGCCGGGCCTGGCTCGGCATCGCCGGCAACCAGGCGCCGCTGCCGCCGCCGCTGGCCGCCAAGCTCGGCCGGCGCGACGGCCTGCGGATCGCCCAGGTGATCAGCGGCAGTCCGGCCGAGGCGGCCGGGCTGCGGGCGGGCGACATCGTGGTTGCGGTGGCCGGCGAGCCGATTCCCTCGACCACGGTGCTGCAGCGCCGGATGGTCGAGGACACCATCGGCCGCCGGGTCGAGATCACGGTCTGGCGCAACGGCGCCCTGGTCGACGTCATCGCCGTGCCCCGGGAGCTCGACGCCCGCAACCGCTGAGGCCGCCTGTCGGCGACCCCCGCGCTACCGTCCGGTCTCCCGCGTTTGCCGTCGCGTGACGGCTAACGCGTGTCCGTAACGGCCTCTCGACCCTCGTTTGCCGTCACGAGACGGGAAACGCGGGGCCGCCGGGCCCGCATCTCGAGCCGTTGCCGGCGGCGGTACCACTCCGCGCACAGCCACACCAGCAGCACCAGGCTGAGGACGTCGCCGCCGTAGTACATGATCATGGCGCCGCTCTCGGCCAGCTCGACCGCTACGCCCGCGGGCGGCACGGCGTACAGCGCCTTGGCCAGGATCGCGTGCCCGGCCAGCACCGCTACCAGCACCACCGCCCGATACCCGTAGCTGCGGCGATGCGGCATCGGGTCGCGACCGACCAGGGACGCCGTCACCAGGTAGCCGCTGGTCAGCAGGTGCGCGTGCACCATCATGTGCAGCCAGCCGTAGGACTGGCTCAGCGCGTACACCGGCGTGCCGTAGAGGACCCACAGGCCGCCGACGTTCAGCACGGCCGCGACCACCGGTTCGGTCAGCCAGCCCAACGGCCGGGTTCCCAGCAGCCAGGTCACCCGGCGGGCGGCCCCGACCCGCAGCGTCCGCAGCAGCAGGGTCACCGGGGCGGCGGCGACCAGCAGCAGCGGCACCGCCTGGCCGAGCAGCAGATGGGTGACCACGTGGGCCCGGAAGTCGACGGTGGCCGCCTGGCCCAGCCGGCCGGTCAGCGAGACCAGCACCAGACCCATCGCCGCCGCCCAGGCCACCGCCCGCCACCAGGACCAGCCCTGCCGCTCGCGGACGTGAAAGGTCGCCCCGGCGTACACCCCGGCCGAGATGATCAGGCTGAGCAGGACGATCTCGCTCAGCGCATCGGCGCCGTGGCCGGTGTGCTCAGGCAGCATGACGTTCCCCAGCGGGCGCCCGGGTCCGGACCAGCAGCACGGTGCCGGCCACGATCAGGGCGACCGCGACGAGAATCCAGGCCAGGTCGTACGGCAGCAGGTCGACCTGGTAGCGGATCTGGTGCAGCCCCATCAGCTTGTGCTGGATCGTCCCGTCGTAGAGCTGGAAGGCGCCGGCACCGACCAGCGCGGCACCGATCCACCGGGGCCAGACCAGCTCGCCCCGCCGGCGCAGCTCGGCCAGCAGGAACAGGCCGGCCACCGCCGCGAAGAAGCTGAAGGCGTGGAACAGCCCGTCGGAGACCAGCCCGACCTCGGTGGTCGAGCGGTCGTAGAACTTGTGCCAGTGCAGGATCTGGTGGAACACCGCCTCGTCCACGAAGCCGGCCACGGCGATCCCGAACAGCGCCCCGGACAGCCCGTTGCCGCCCCGGGACCGCGCCGTACGCCGTGGCGCCGTCGCGGTCCCGGAGGCGGGTGCGGTGCGTTCGGTCACGAGGACGCGGTGCTGTCCATCGCGTCGACCGTCTTCATCTCCATCTCGGCTGTCGCCTGAACCAGGGCGAGCAGCTCCGGATCCAGGCCCGGCGAGAACTCCTCGCGCCGCTCCGGGGCGATGGTGATCGGCACGCCGTCCGGCATCACCTTGGTGATCAGCTCCGTCCCGTCGTTCGACGGCGAGGCCCCCTGGTAGAGCTTGGACGCCTGGCTCTGGTTGTCGGCACTGAAGGTGTACTGGGTGCTCTGCAGACCCTGGTCCAGCAGCTTCTTCACCTCGGGGAACTGCTCGGCCTTGGTCTTGGGGATCGGCAGCAGCTTGCCCCAGTTGACGCCGAGGCTCTCCAGCGCCTTGGCGAAGGCGTTCTCGTGGGCCTGGTCGCGGACAATCAGGTACGCGATGGTCGAGCGGGCGGTGGCGTTGTCGGTCATCTCGTAGATGCGGCACTTCTGCAGCCGGCCGGTGGACTCCAGCATCAGGTTGTAGAGCAGGTCCAGGGGCAGGTTGCCGCTGTTGTAGACGTAGGACCCGAGCCACGGGTTGCCGGCCGCGTCGACCGGCAGGGCGCCCTGGGCGGCCACGAGGTAGTGGTGGATGTTGCTGTGGTCGAGGGCGATGTTCAGCGGTGTCGCGCCCTTCGCCCCCGGCTCGTCGATCGGGTCGGTCTTCTTGCCGTTGTAGCGCGGCGATCCATCGAGCAGTCGGGCGATGGTGGTGCCGATCAGCTCGACGTGGCTGATCTCCTCGGTGCCGATGCCCTGCAGCAGGTCCTTGTAAGGCTTCGACGTCGGGTCACCGCGGAAGTTGATGCTCTGGAACAGGTACTGCATCATCGTCCGCATCTCGCCGAACTGACCGCCGAGGCCCTCCTGCAGGGCGTTCGCCGCTGCTGGGTCCGGCTCGTCGCTGGCGATCTCGTTGATCAGTAGTTCGGTGTGCAGGTACATCGGCCGCTCCTTCGGATTGGTGGCACAAGACTCCCGATCATCCCGCTACCCGAGGCCTTCGCCCTGAAACCCGGTCAGGTCAGGACGGCGGTCGCCTCCACCTCGACCAGCATGTCGGGCTCGCCCAGTGCCGTCACCCCGATCAGCGTGATCGGCCGGATCGGGTTGATGCCGCGGCGTCCGGCGACCCGCATCGCCCCCTCGATCAGCTGCGGCATCAGCTCGGGGCGCCAGTCCACGACGTAGCAGGTCATTCGGGCGATGTCGTCGAAGGTGCCGCCGACGCCGGCCAGGGCGGTGATCAGGTTCTCGTAGACCTGCTCGACCTGGGCGGCGAGGTCACCGGCGCCGACCGGCCGACCCTGAGCGTCGCGGGCCACCTGTCCCGACACGTAGACGGTCCGGCTGCCGGTGGCGATGGACATGTGCGCGTACGCCTCCGGGGCGGCAAGTCCGGGCGGGTTGATCAGTTCGACGGCCATGATGGTCCTCCTGCGGTTATTGGGACGTCGCTATAACATCGTTATATCAGGGTTCTGATACGGTGGTCAAGTGCCTGCGCGCATCGACCCCGGGCTGCGGAGTCGACTTGTCGAGGAGCTGGTCCACCGGATCGGCGACGACAACCCGACCACCATCCGCGGCCTGGCCAGCGCGGTAGGCACCTCGACCATGACGATCTACACCCAGTTCGGTGGGATGCCGGGCCTCTGGTCGGCCGCCCGGGAGGAGGGGTTTCGCCGACTGGCCGCCGCGCTGGCCGAGGTGCGGGAGCGCGACGACCCGGGAGAGCAGGTGATGGCCCTGGCGTCGGCGTACGTGGCCAACGCCTTTGCCCACCCCGGCCTGTACCTGACCATGTTCGACGCCCGGCACCAGCTGCCCGATCCGCGGGTCGCCGACGCGAGCTTCGAGCGGCTGATCGCGGCGGCCGAGCGGGCCCGAAAGGCCGGCCGGTTCCGCGTGGACCTGGACAGCGGCACGGCGGCGACCCGGTTGTGGAGCGTGGCCCACGGGCTGCTGATGCTGGCCCTGACCGGTGTCCTACCGCCAACCGCCGTGGCCGAGCACCTGCCGCCGATGGCCCACGCCCTCTTCGTCGGCTTCGGCGACGACCCCGAGGCGGCCCGCGCCTCCATCGCCGCCGGCTGGCAGCCGCCCGCCACAACACGGTGAACGATGTCGCGTGGTCTACCCCGCAGAATCGTTCACCTTGACGGCGTAGCGCAGCAGCACGTTGCCCGAGCCGGGGAAACGGCGGGCCTCTAGCAGGTCGAGATCGACCGCCGAGTCCAGGATCGGGGTGCCGGAGCCGACGGCGTTCGGGCTGACCATCAGGTGCAGCTCGTCGACCAGCCCGTCCCGCAGCAGCCCGTTCCACATCGTCCGGCTGCCGAAGACCAGGATGTCGCCGGCATCGTCGGTCCGGGCGGACTCCAGCCAGCCGCGGACGCCGTTCCGCGGCACCACGGTGGTCTGGTGCTGCCACGGGTTGTCCGCGGACACGGTGTAGGTGTCGCTGACCACCACCTTGGGCAAGGTGTTGTAGACCCGGCTGATCTCGCGGTTGGTCCGGTCGAGCGCCCGGTTGTCCGGGTCGGCGGGGGCGTCGGCGATGCCCGGCCAGTAGCTGCTGAACCCCTCGAACGAGGCGGCGCCGAGCAGCACGGTCCCGGCGGCTTGGATGCGTTCGAGGTTGTAGGCGTCGAACGCCGAGTCCATGTTGAGCACCATCATGTTGCGGCCCGGGCCTTCGTAGCAGCCGTCGACGGACATGATGTTGCAGACGATCAGGGAACGCATGGGTCTGTCCTTCCTTGCGGTGAAATGAGCTGTCACCGGGGTAGAGACGGCCCTTACGCGGAACTCATCGGTCGGCGTCGACCAATCTCAGTCGCGGCCACAGATTCGGGTCCAGGAACGACGCGACCCAGCTGATATCGCCGGCTCGGAAGCTCAGCACCTGCAGGGCCCCCGGCCGGAAGTCGCCCTCCTGCTCGGAGTAGCCGAGCACCGCTGGCTGCCCGTTGACGTCGGCGACCCGGACCTGTCGCCAGCGCATCGCAAACACCCGTTGGGCATAGAAGGTGGCCACCGCCTCCCGGCCGTCGAACCACGCGGGCAGCGGCGGCATGGTGAAGCGCACGTCCGCCGTCAGCAGCTGAACCATCCGGTCCACGTCGGCCGCCTCGAACGCGGCGACGAACGCTTCGACCACACCGCGCTGCTCGGCGGTGGCGCGCTCGACTTGCTGGCTGGGGCCGGACACCCGACCCTCGGTGCTCGCCCGGGCCCGCTGCAGCGCGCTGTTGACCGAGGCGAGCGAGGTGTCGAGGAGCTCCGCGGTCTCGGCGGCGGAGAAGTCGAGGACGTCACGCAGGATGAGCACCGCCCGCTGGTTGGCCGGCAGGTGCTGGA
>DASQVF010000259.1:0-9506 GCA_035640915.1 Propionibacteriaceae bacterium | reverse complement strand
CGATGGCGATCGGTGGCACCACGAACGTGGTGACGCCCAGCTTGCCGGCCGTGCTGCGGCTCAGCGCGTACGCCCAGGTCGAGAAGGCCAGCGCGGTGGGCACCAGGCCCAGGTACACCACTCCGAGGATCGGCATCAGTTCCGCCTCCCGGAGGTCGCCGACCAGCGAGCCGGCGAACGGCAGGCAGACCACCGCCCCGATCGCGCAGGCCAGCCAGGTCACCTGGAGCCCGGGGACCCGGCGCAGCACCACCTTCTGCGCCACCATGGCGACGGCGTACACGGTCGCGCTGAGCAGGACCAGCAGCACCCCGGCCACGTCGGCCTGACCGGTGCTGGTGCTGATGCCGATGACCAAGGTGCCGGCGAAGGCGACCAGGCCACCGATCACCAGCCGTCGCGGGAACCCCTCGCCGAGCAGCAGACCGGCCAGCACGCCGATCAGGATCGGGGCCAGCTGGATCAGCATGGCCGCGGTCCCGGCATCGACCCGGCGCTCGCCGGCGTTCAGCGCGACGTTGTACACCCCGAACCAGGCCACCCCGATCAGGGCGATCAGCGCCCAATCACGACCGGTCATGGACACCACCCGGCGTCCAGCCATCATGGCCGTCAGGACCAGACTGCCGATCACCAGCCGGCCGAGGCTGAGCCCGCCGGGGCTGAAGTCGTGGGCGACGAACCGGATCACCACGAAGGCCGAGGCCCAGGCGAACACGGTGAACCCGACCGCTCCGAGCAGTCGCCAGTCGAGCGCCGGCGGAGCGGTCTCGACGGGAGGCGCGGAATCGGTGGCGGCGGAAGTCACCCGCTTACTGTCCGGGTGTTCGTCCTTTTGGACAAGCGAATAGATCTGCCAAACACCACGTGGATCCGGTCAACCTGGCGTTCCGCCTCTGTCTAGGGTGGTCGCCGTGCCGGACTGGTTCCCCGACAACTTCACCGAGCTGGTGATCCACAAGCCGCTGCGGATCCTGTTCCTGCTCGCGGTGGCGATCGCCGCCCGGCAGCTGATCTGCCGAGTGATCAACCGCTCGGTGACCCGGGCGATCGGGCACCGGCCGCGGCTGAAGTACCGGGCGGCTCAGGCCCTGGTCGAGGCCACCAGCCTGCCGGCCGAGCGGCGGGAGCAGCGGATCGGCGCCCTCGGCTCGCTGGCCCGCAGCTCGGTCACCTTCGTGATCGCCATCGTGACCGTGCTGACGATCCTGACCGAGCTGGGCTTCAACATCACCACCCTGGTGGCGGGCACCTCCGTCGTCGCCGTCACGGTCGCCTTCGGTGTCCAGAGCATCGTCAAGGACCTGGTGTCGGGCATCTTCATGCTGCTGGAGGACCAGATCGGGGTCGGTGACTTCGTCGATATGGAGAAGGCCTCCGGCGTCGTCGAGGCCATCGGCCTGCGGGTCACCCGGCTGCGGGCGGAGGACGGAACGCTGTGGTACGTCCGCAACGGCGAGGTGCTGCGGGTCGGGAACTTCAGCCAGGGCGGGCCGGGCCGCCCTCCGGCCGAGGCTCCGCCGTAGTCACTCTGCCAGCGTCGCCTGCACCTTGATCGTGGTGCCGGTCAAGGCGCGTGAGACCGGGCAGTTCTTCTCCGCGGCGGCGATCGCCGCCGAGAACGCGTCCTCGTCGATCCCGGGTACGACCGCAGTGACGGTCAGCTCGATGCCGGTGATGCCCTGGCCCGGCTGGAAGGTCACGTCCGCCTTGGTGTCGACCGAGGTCGGCGCCGGGTTCCCGGCCGACACCAGCTCGTTGGCCACCGACATCGAGAAGCAGGTGGAGTGCGCGGCGGCGATCAGCTCCTCGGGGCTGGTCAGACCGTTCGGCTGCTCGGTGCGAGCCGGCCAGGTGACCTCGAACTGTCCGATGCCGGAGGAGACGAGGTCGACCTCACCCTGACCCTCCTTCAACGAACCTTCCCAATGGGCTTCGGCGGTCCGAACGGCTGCCATGCGTGCCTCCTCGTGCGATGGTCGTGGATCAGAGCGCGTCCCATCCTGCCAAACGCCATTGCGCGCCAGGGACAATGGGGGCGATGTCCACCCCAGCCCCCCCACCCACGTTCTACGACGAGATCGGCGGCCACGAGACGTTCGTGGCCCTGGTCCGGCGCTTCTACGCCGGGGTCGCCGGCGATCCGCCGTTGCGCGCCCTCTACCCGGAGGACGACCTCGGGCCGGCGGAGGAGCGGCTGCGGATGTTCCTCGAGCAGTACTGGGGCGGTCCCACCACCTACCAGGAACAGCGCGGCCATCCGCGACTGCGGATGCGGCACGCTCCCTTCGCCGTCACCCCCGACATGCGGGAGCGCTGGCTGACCCACATGCGGGACGCGGTCAACTCGCTCGACCTGCCCGACGGCCAGCGGACCGAGCTGTGGAGCTACCTGGAGCGGGCCGCGTACTTCATGGTCAACACCACCGGCGACGAGCCGCCCGCGCCGATGGGCGCCGGCGTCCTGCGGCTCGGGATGCCACCGACCCGCAGCTAGACCCGGGCCACGCCCGGGTAGACCATCGGCTTCAGGGTGGTCGGATCGGTCTTGGCCACTGAGAGCGCCTCCGGCACCTGCTCCAGCCCGAACTTGCCGGTCACCAGGCCGTCAAGGTCGACCGCGCCACTGGCGGCCAGAGCGATGGCGGCCGGGTAGCAGTTGGCGTACCGGAAGGTCCCGGTCACCACCAGCTCACGGATCTGGATCATCGCTACCGGCAGCTCCATGTCCGGCGGACCCATGCCGACCAGCACGATCCGAGCCGCGGGCGCGGCCACGGCGAAGGCGGACCGTACGGCCGGGGCTACCCCGGTGCACTCCAGCACCACGTCGACCGGCTCCAGCTGGTCCTCCAGCGCGCCGGTGGATACGTCGACCGTCTGGGAGGCGCCGCGGGCCGCCGCAACCTCGAGCCGGGCGGCGTTGACGTCACTGACGGCCACGTACGCCGCCCCGCGAGCCCGGGCCACGTCGGCACAGAGCAGGCCAACCGGACCGGCGCCGGTGACCAGCACCCGGTCGCCCGGGGCGATGTCGGCCTTGCGGGCCGCCCACACGCCGACCGACAGCGGCTCGATCAGGGCGGCGGCCTCGTCACTCAGGCTGTCCGGGACCGGGTGGGCCCGCATCGCCTCCAGCACGACGTACTGCGCGAAGGCGCCGTGGATGGGTGGCGTGGCGAAGAACCGAACCTCCGGGCACAGGTTGTAGCGGCCGGCCAGGCACTCGCGGCATCGGCCGCAGGTCTCCTGAGGCTCCATCGCGACCCGCTGGCCCGGCGCACGGTCCCGGACCTCGGCGCCGACCGCCCGGATGGTGCCCGAGGCCTCGTGCCCGAGGACCAGCGGCTCGCGCACCACGAAGTCGGCGATCCGGCCGTGGTCGAAGTAGTGCACGTCGGAACCGCAGACGCCGACCGCGGCCACCTCGACCAGCACCTGGTGCGGGCCGGGCTGAGGCACCGTCGCCGGTTCCACGGCGACCTCGCCGACACGCAGCAGCAGGGACTGGGACTGTTCTTGCGGCGGGGCGGTCATGGGGTCAGGTTAGGACACTGACCAGCGGGACAGTGCTTCCCGCTGGTCCGACGTCAGCGGCACCGAGCCGACCACGACCGTGCCGGCGGTGGCATACCGGGTGCCGGAGCCCGGGTCGCGGACCTCGGCCTCCAGGGTGAAGGACCGGGTGCCGATCGCGGTCACCCAGGTCGCCACCTCGTACGGCTCGAGGCGGAAGTCCAGCGGCGCGCGGTACTGCACGTCCTGGCGGGCGACCATCCAGAGGTTCTCCGGCGACCAGTGCACCGTCTGGTTGATGAGCGCGATCCGGGCCTGCTGCACGTAGTCGTAGAACTTCGCATTGTTGACGTGACCGTAGGAGTCCAGGTCGGACCAGCGCACAACCAGCCAGGTCCGGAACGGCTGCGTCGCGGCCGGCGACTCGGCCAGCGGCCGCAACGGCTCGGCCGGGGCCAGGTGTCCGCTCAGGAACTCCCGTTCGGGCACGGTCAGTCGCCGCATCCCGCCACCCGCCAGGTCGAACGGCACCAGCGCGGTGCGGGCCCGGGCGGCGAGGTGCTCACCGTCCAGCAGGTCGTAGCCGATCACGAACCGGCTGCCGCCGATGGCGTCCACCCAGAGCCGGACGGTCACCGCCTCCACCACCCCGACCGGCCTCAGGTACTCCACCGCGTGGCTGACTACCAGCACTCCGGAGTCCAGCAGAGCCCGGGCCGCTGGCGGACCGTCGAGCAGGAAGTGGACACGCGCCTCCTGCAGGTAGTCGACGTAGAACCCGTTGTTGACGTGGCCCTGCGCGTCCAGGTCGCCCCAGCGCACCGGGCAGGCGTAGCTGTAGACGGTCAGTCCCTGTCGTAGAGAGCGTCCAGCCGGTCGGCGTAGCGTTTCTCAACCGTCCGCCGGCGTACCTTCTGGCTGGGGGTGACCTCGCCCTCGTCGATGGTGAGCTCGCTGGTCAGGATGGCGAACCTCTTGATCGTCTCCCAGCGCTCGAGCTTGGCGTTGGCCTGCTCGACGTAGCCCTGCATCAGTTCCCGCACCTCCGGGGAGGTGACCAGCTCCTCGGTGGAGCTGACGTTGAGGTTCTGCCCGCTCCCCCAGCCCTCGATCGCCTCCGGATCCAGGGTGATCAGCGCGGTCACGTACTTGCGGCCCTCGCCGTGCACCACGACCTGGCTGATGTAGGGCGAGGTCGCCTTGAGCACGCCCTCGACCTTCTGCGGCGCGACGAACTTGCCGCCGGAGGTCTTGATCAGGTCCTTCTTGCGGTCGGTGATCCGCAGGTATCCGTGGTCGTCCAGCTCGCCGATGTCGCCGGTATAGAGCCAGCCGTCCTTGAGCACCTCAGCGGTGGCGTCCGGCTGGTTGTGGTACCCCTCCATCACGCCCGGACCCTTGAGCAGGATCTCGCCGTCATCGGCGATCTTGACCTGGGTTCCCGGAAGCGGTGGGCCGACCGTGCCGAACCGGGTCGACCGCGGGTTGTTCACGCAGCTCGCGGCGCTGGTCTCGGTCAGCCCGTAGCCCTCCAGCACCAGCAGTCCGGCGGCGTGGAACCACTCCTGGACCTCGCGGTTCAGCGCCGCCGAGCCGGAGACGAAGAAGTTGATCCGGCCGCCCATCCGGGCCTTGATCTTGCTGAACACCAGCCGGTCGGCCAGCGCGTGCTGGGACTTGAGCAGCCCGGTCGGCTCCTTGCCGGCCAGTTGCAGCGAGGAGACCTTGCGGCCCACGCCGAACGCCCAGGCGAAGATCTTGGCCTTGACGCCGTGGGACGCCTGGGTCATCACCCGGGCCCGCACCTTCTCGAAGATCCGCGGGGCGCCGCACATGAAGGTGGGCTGCACCACGCCGAGGTTGTCCACGATCTTGTCGATCCGACCGTCCACCGCGGTGGCGAAGCCGATCCGCGTCTGGATGGCGATCAGCACCTTGCCGAACACATGGCTGAGCGGCAGCCAGAGGTACTGCAGGTCGTCGGGGGAGATGATGTCGTACGCCTCGACGGCGACGGCCTCATAGGTCCAGCTGTCCTGGATCAGCCGCACGCCCTTGGGCCGGCCGGTGGTGCCGGAGGTGTAGATCACGGTGGCCAGGTCCCCGGACCGGATGCCGGCGATGACCTCGTCGACAACGGTCGGGTGGGCGGCCAGGTGGTCGGCGCCGCGCTGCAGCAGATCGTCCCAGCTGATCACCTTCGGGTGGTCGGTCCGCCCCTCGATCTGCACCACCGTGGTCAGCGCCGGTAGGTCGACCAGGTGGTCGAGGATCTTGGCCACCTGGCCGTCGTCCTCGGCGAAGATGATCTTGGACTCCGAGTCGGCCAGGATGAAGGAGACGTCCTCGTGGGTGGTGGTGGGGTAGACCGTGGTGGTCGCCCCGCCGGCGCACATGATGGCCAGGTCGGCCAGGATCCACTCGATCCGGGTGTTGCTGGATATCGCCACCCGCTCCTCGCGACCGACGCCCAGCGCCAGCAGGCCGGCGGCCAGCTGATCCACCCGGTTCTTGGTCTCCGACCAGGTCAGGGAGACCCAACGCTCGCCCTCCAGGTATCGGAAGGCCTCCTTGGACGGGTTGGCGGACACCTGCTCGAGCAGCATCGCCCCCACCGACGCCGGCCGTGAGGCCAGCTGTGTTTGCTCGGTCACACCGCAGAGAGTATCCGGACTGGCGACACATCGGGCACGCTCCCGGGTGTATCGGTGCGCGCGCCGCCAAGGTCCAGAGGGGGCCGCCCCCCTTGAGTACTCAGCGCGGCACTCAGGCCAGCCGTTCCAGGACGATCGCCATGCCCTGGCCGCCACCGACGCACATGGTCTCCAGGCCGAGCGAGACGTCCCGGGTCCGCATCGCGTTCACCAAGGTGGTCATGATCCGGGCCCCGGTGGAGCCGAACGGATGGCCGAGCGCGATCGCGCCGCCGTGCACGTTCAGCCGGTCCTCGTCGATCTTGAGGTCGCGGGCGGACGCGATCACCTGGACGGCGAACGCCTCGTTGATCTCCACCAGGTCGATGTCGGCCATGGTCATCCTGGCCTGATCCAGGGCCCGCCGGCTGGCCTCCACCGGACCCAGACCCATGATCTCCGGACTGAGGGCGCTCACCCCGGTGGCGACGATCCGGGCCAACGGCGTGAGGCCGAGCTCCCCGGCCCGCGAGTCGCTCATGATCACCACGGCGGCGGCGCCGTCGTTGAGCGGGCAGCAGTTGCCGGCGGTCACCGTGCCGTCGGGCCGGAAGGCTGGCTTCAGCGCCGAGACCCCTTCCAGAGTGGTGCCCGGGCGCGGACCGTCGTCAGTGGTGACCACCACGCCGTCGGGCCGGACGACCGGCGCGATCTCGGCCGCGAACACCCCGGACGCGATGGCCTGCTCGGCCCGGTTCTGGGAGCGGACGCCGAACTCGTCCTGCTCGGCTCGGGTGATGCCGCGCAGGGTGGCCACGTTCTCCGCGGTCTGACCCATGGCGATGTAGACGTCGGGCAGGAGACCGTCCGCGCGCGGGTCGCGCCAGGTCTGGTTGCTCGCCGCGTACGCCGCCGTCCGCTGCCCGGCCTCGGCGAAGGCCGGGTGGTGGGTCTCCGGCCGGTCCACGCCGGCGCTGCCGAAGCTGCGGTAGCGGGACACCGACTCGACGCCGGCGGACACGAAAGCGTGCCCCTCGCCGGCCTTGATGGCGTGGAACGCCATCCGCGCGGTCTGCACGCTGGACGCGCAGAACCGGTTGATCGTGGCCGCCGGTACGCCGTCCAGACCGAGCAGCACCCCGACCCGCCGGGCCAGGTTGCCGCCCTGCTCGTCCTGCGGATAAGCGCAGCCCACATAGATGTCGTCGAGCTCGGCCGGGTCCAGCGCGGGCACCTGGTCGAGCGCCGCCCGGATCACCCCGGCGGCGAGGTCGTCGGGGCGTACGTCGACCAGCGAGCCCTTGCCCGCCCGCCCGATCGGCGTACGCGTCGCGGCGACGATGACGGCCTCAGGCACCACCCGAGTCTAGGTCGGCCGCTCCCCCGGCGTACGTACGACTGCCTCGGTCAGGAACTCACGTGCACGTGACTTCCTGCAGCGATACCCACTCTGCAACCTGGGTATCGCTGCAGGAACTCACGTGCACGTGGGTTCCTCGGTGGGGACGGGGAGCCGGACGGCGACCCAGGGCAGGAACAGCTGGACGAGCGGGCCGATCGACACCGCGTACAAGACGGTGCCCAGGCCGACCGTGCCGCCCAGCAGGAACCCGGTCGCCAGCACCGACAGCTCGATGCCGGTACGGATGAGCCGGAGGCTGGCCCCGGTGCGCGCCGCCAATCCGGTCATCAGCCCGTCGCGGGGACCCGGACCGAGCTGGCTACCGATGTAGACGGCTCCGGCCAGTCCGTTCAGCACCACCCCGCCGAGCAGGAGCCCGATCCGGGTCACCAGATGGTCCGGCGGGGCGAGCACGGCCAGCCCGAGGTCCACCGTCACGCCGATGACGAGGACGTTGGCCACCGTGCCGAGCCCCGGCAACTGACGCAGCGGGATCCAGAGCAGCAGCACCACGACGCCGACCACCACGGTCACGCCGCCGAAGCTCAGCGGCAGGTGCCTTGCCAGGCCCTGGTGCAGCACGTCCCAAGGGTTCAATCCCAGCCCGGCTCGCACCATCATCGCCATCGAGAAGCCGTAGAGGGAGAGCCCGAACAGCAGTTGCGGCACTCGGCGGAGGAGACGGCCGGCGCGCAGCTGCTCGACGGGCGAGAGGGCGGCCAGGCGGAAGGGTGCCGATCGGGCCAGGAGGATCACGGTCCCCAGACTTGCCGAGATTGGCCTGGTTCTGTAGGTCCAATCGTGGAAGGGTGGCCTGGTGGACCGCATCGTCAGCGCCGCCCAGGTGGCGGCCATGCTGCCGCCCCGGCCCGGCGGGGTGCCCGCCTACCAGGGACTGGCCGAGTCGCTGCGGCTGCTGATCCTCGACGGCCAGCTGGTCGCCGACCTCCGGTTGCCGAGCGAGCGGGAGCTCAGCCGAGCCCTCCAGCTGAGCCGCAGCACCGTGGCCGGCGCGTACGCCCTGCTGCGCGAGCGCGCTCTGCTGACCGCCCGGCGCGGGGCCGGGAACTACGTCACCGTCGACACCGGTTCGCTGGCCAGTGAGCTGCTGCCGGCGCCGACCTTCAGCCGGGACGGCGTGATCGGCCTGACCTGTGCAAGCAGCGAGGCACCGCCCGGCCTGGCCGCGGCGTACGCCCGAGCTCTCGAGCAGCTGCCGGGTCTGCTGGCGGGCACCGGGTACTTCCCGGACGGTCTGCCGGTGCTGCGCGAGCAGCTCGCCGGCTGGTTCACCGGCCGGGGGCTGCCCACGTCCGCCGACCAGATGATCATCACCGCCGGCGCCCTGGCAGGGCTCAACGTGGTCGCCCGCGCCCTGCTCAACCCGGGGGACCGGGTGCTGCTGGAGTCGCCTACCTACTCCAACGCGATCACCGCGCTGAGCCGTGCGGGGGCGCGGCCGGTCGGCCTGCCCGTTGGCGGTAAGGCCGATCCGTGGGAGGCGCGGGACGTCGAGCAGACCCTGCGACAGGCCTCGCCCCGCCTGGCGTACCTCATCCCGGACTTCCACAACCCGACCGGCCATCTGATGCCCGCCGGCCGGCGCGGCTCGGTCGCGACGGCGCTGCGCCGACACCGGACGGTGGCGGTGGTCGACGAGAGCCTGGTCGAGCTGGCCCTCGACGACGCCGCGCCACCGCCTCCGTTCGCCTCGTTCGCACCGGGCGCCGTCACGATCGGCTCGGCCAGCAAGGCCTTCTGGGGCGGCTTGCGGATCGGGTGGGTTCGGGCCCCGCACGCCCTGGTGGGACGGCTGGTCAACGCCCGGGCGACCTTGGAACTGGGCGCCGCCCCGGTGGAACAGCTGGTGCTCAGCGAGCTGCTGAAGCAGGCGCCGGCCCTGTTGGACGGCCGGCGGGCCCAGCTGCGCGCCCGTCGGGACCACTTGCTAGTCG
>DASQVF010000258.1:0-3433 GCA_035640915.1 Propionibacteriaceae bacterium | reverse complement strand
CGGCGAGCAGCGCCCCGCCGTATCGGGCCGCCCCACCGACCAGCAGGGCGGTCAGCGCCGCCACGGCGATCACGGCACCGCCGCGGACGCCTCGACCTCGCGAAGGCCTCGGAACCGCATGAGAGCCCGTCCGCGGCGCGGTCGCCGGGGCGGGCGGTGGCCAGGAAGCCGCCGTGGCCGGGAAGGTGTCGTCCGGCAGGTGGTACTCGTGCGGCGCGCCGGAGTCGGCCGACGGTCTTCCGAAGGGCCCGAAGTACCGCGCGTCCCCAGGGTCGTATACCGGCGGACGGTCCGCCGTGTCGTCGTCTCCCAAGGTGCTAGCCCTTCAGTCCGGCCAGAATCGAGGCCCAGCCCTCCCGAACGCGGTCCATGCTAGTTGGGAACGACGACCGCTCCGGTGGCAGTGAGGTGACCGCCCGGCTGAGCACGTCCGCCGGTCCGTCGGTCACCACGGTCACGACGATGCCGTCAGCCTGCCAGGTGGCGGTCTGCGACGCCCCGTGCCGGACGTACGCCCGCAGGGTTGGATCCCACTGGGTGCCGGGCGGCGGGCCCTCCAACCGACCCCGCTGCTCCAGCACGCCGACCGTGGCCACGCCGTCGCTGTAGACGGCCTGCACCGCCGTCGGGTCCGAAGCCCGATCGGTGTGCAACCGGACCAGGGACAGTCCGGACAGGTTCCGACCGCAGGTCCACCCCGCGCTCTCCAGCCAGGTCACGTCGGCGACGGACAGCGAGGTGGTCGCGGTCGCGGGCAGCAGCCGGGGCGGCAGGTGCTCCATCATCTCAGCGGCCGGAGTGACGTTCACCGAGGTGAACCCGACCGAGAGCGCCACTGCGCCGCTTCGGTCGTAGACCTCCTGCCACAACACGATGCCGGTCGCGTCGTCCAGCCACCAGCGGGCGGCCCGCTGCCCCAGGCTCCAGGCCGAGATCTCGGTCGCACTGCGCCCGGCGACCGTCGCACCGCCGACCCCGGTCAGTGTGTAGTTGCGGCCCAGCAGATCCAGCAGGTCGTCGTCGACGAACCGGGACGAGACCGCCGCTGGGCTGAATCCGTGTACCAGCTGCTCACCGCTGTGGCTCAGCACCTCCACCTCGGTGCCCTGGCCGCTGCGGGCCTCGACCGCGATCTCCGCCCACATGGTCTGGCCGTCCCGGTTGACGAAGAACGACTGCCGGCCGCTGTAGCTCACCGTGTGCTGGCTGTCCACCGCTCGGGCCATCGCATGGTTGGCCTCCACCGCCGAGAGCGATCGGTGCGCCGCCGACGGCGCCGGCCGCACCGTGGCCGGATAGGCGGTCAGTCGGCCGGCGTCCACCAGCATCACGGCGCCGAGGGAGTCGCTGGCCAGCGGGAACTGTCCCAGGCTGTCGCTGAACGCCGCCTGGGCCCGGCCGGCCGGGTCGTGAACGACGGCGAGCTGACCGGACGGGGCGGCGACGTACCCGATCACGCCGGCGGCCGCGAAAGTGCCGGCCGCGGCCGCGGCGGCCGCGGCCGTCCGGACCCGACGGGCGCGCCGCCGGCTCGGCAGCCCGGGCGGGCCCGCCTGGCCGGAACGGAGGAACGGCCGAGTCCACAACGGTTCGGTCGCCGCCAGACCGGCGATCGAGATCAGTCGCGCCGACAGGTCGTCGGCGGCCGGGGCGGGTTGGCTTCGGGCCCGGCCCAGCAGGTCGCGCACGTTCCGCAGCTCCGCCACGTCCTGACGGCACTCGGCGCACCCGACCAGGTGGGCCAACAGCTTCTCGCGCCCGGCGTCGTCCAGCGCGCCATCCACGTACGCCGAGCGAGACTCCGCCAGCTCGGCGCAGGGCCCGCGTCTCACTTCCGCCCCGCCGACTCCAGGCTCGACGATCGTGGTCGATCCGGCGGGTCGCCGTCGGCGCCCTCCACCTCGACACCCAGGTAGCGGTTGCGGAGACCGGTGGGCCGACGATGGTCGAGCGCGGCCCGGAGCTGGGCCCGGCCCCGATGGATACGGCTGCGGACGGTGCCGATCTTGACGTCGAGCACCTCGCTGATCTCCTCGTAGCTGAGGCCCTCGATGTCGCACAGCACCACGGCCGCCCGGAACTCAGGCGGCAGCGCGGCAAGCGCAGCGGCGACGTCGTGGTCGAGGTCAGCGTCGGCGAGCGCCTCGGAGGGGGTCGGCCAGGCGCTCGGCAACCGCTCCGCCGAGCCCTCGGCCAAGCCATCGAAGCGGATCTTCTGGCGACGCCGGGCCCCGTCCAGGAACAGGTTGGTGGTGATCCGGTGCAACCACCCCTCGAAGGTGCCGGGCTGGAAGCGGTGCAGCGAGCGGAACACCCGTACGAACACGTCCTGCGTCAGGTCCTCGGCGTCGGGCCGGTTGCCGGTCAGCCGATACGCCAGGCGGTAGACCCGGGCACTGTGGTCGCGGACCAGCTCCTCCCAGCTGGGCGGAGTCCACTCCGGCTCGGCCGCCGGTGCTACCGGTGCCCGGTCGGTCCTGGCGGCAGCGTCGGCTGGGGGCCGGTGCAACATCCGGTCCACCTCCTGGCCGCCAAACCTGTCGGTACGGGGGGTCGTCCCCCCGGGATTGGAACTCGCGCGGTCGAGAAGTCTCGCCGCGTACCCGCCATTCTCGCTGGCGATCCTGGCAAACCCCTGAACGAACGCTGGCAATTGGCTGTGCCCGCCGTCCCGCCGCCTCATAACCGATCCAACGCCCCAGGTCAGGCCGGTGTTCCGGGTTTTTCCCCGAGCGCTGTAACGGCGCTCACAGAGCTGACCCGCCCCTGTGCTCAGCCCAGGCCCGACTCGGCGAGAGCGGCTCCCAGCGCCTCCACCTCCGCCGGAGTGGCGACCACCAGCGGTGACCGGACGCCGCCGACGGACCGGCCCTGAAGAGCCAGACCGGCCTTGACCAGGATGCAGCCTTGGGTGGCGAAGATGCCGGTGAAGATCGGCAACAGCTGGCGGTGCAGGCGGATGGCCTCCGCAACGTCTCCGCCAAGGTAGGCCTCGATCAGCGCCTTCATGCCCAGGCCGGTGAAGTGGGTCGAGGTGCCGACCACCCCGACCGCTCCGACCGACATCAGCGGCAGGGTCATCGCGTCGTCGCCGGAGTAGTAGGCCAGGTCCGACTCGGCCATCACCCGGGCGGAGGCGGTGAGGTCGCCCTTGGCGTCCTTGACCGCAACGATCCGCGGGTGCTCGGCCAGCCGCAGCATCGTCTCGGTACCGATCGCGGTGCCCGCGCGACCCGGAATGTCGTAGAGCATCACCGGCACCTCGGTGGCGTCGGCCACCCGGCGGAAGTGCTCCAGAAGACCGGCCTGAGGCGGCTTGGAGTAGTACGGAGTGACGACGAGCAGCCCGTCCACGCCCAGCTTGGCGGCATCCGCCGCCAGTTCCAGGGTGTGTTCGGTGTTGAAGGTGCCCACCCCGGCGAGCACCGCGGCC
>DASQVF010000257.1:0-10062 GCA_035640915.1 Propionibacteriaceae bacterium | reverse complement strand
TGCCTAGGCGAGGCCCTTGCTGGTCAGCCACTCCTTGGCCACCTGGTCCGGGTCCTGGTTGTCGTCGTCCACCTTGGAGTTCAGCGCGATCAGGTCCTCGGTGGTCAGCGCGGCCTGCACCGCATCGAGGGCCGCCGTGGCGGTGGCGTTCTGCGCGACCTCCGACCGGACCAGCGGGATCACGTTCTGCGGCAGGATCATCTGCTTGGGATCCTCGAGCTGAACCAGTTGGTTGCGGCCGATGGCGCTGGCCGTGGTGAACAGGTCGGCCACGTCGATGTTGCCCTTGTTCAGCTCCTCGGCCATCAGCTCGGCGGAGTCGTAAGGCTTGAACTCCTTCACCTTGACGCCGTAGACCGACGTCAGGCCCTTCGGGCCGTAGTCGCGCTGCTCGAGCTCGGAGAACCCGGCCACCGTCACCCCGTCGGTGAGCTTGGCCAGGTCGGCGATCGATGTGACGCCGTTCTGCTCGGAGAACTGCTTGCTCACCACGTAGACGTCCTGGTCGACCGCGGTCGAGCTCTTCAGCACCTGCAAACCCTCGGGCAGGGCGTCCGGCAGCGCGGCCTCGACCTCCTCGGGGCTCTTCGCGGTGGTGTCCTTGTCGACGAAGTCCAGCAGGTTGCCCGTGTACTCCGGGACGACCGAGATCGACGACTCCTGGAGCGCCTGGATGTAGACCTCGCGGGAGCCGATGTTCAGCTTGGTCGAGGACTCGACGCCCTTGGCCGCCAATGCCTGCGAGTAGATCTCGGCGATGATGGCGGACTCGGTGAAGTTGGCTGAGCCAACCACGATCGGACCGCCCGCTTCTGTTGCCGTTGGGGCGGCCGAGTTCTGCTGCCCGAGCGGATCGCCGCCGCCGCCGCAGCCGGCGAGCAGCAGCGCGGCGACAGTTGCCCCGACAGCGGCCAGCTTCTTGACCTTGAACATGGTTTTCCTAATCGTGTCGGTAGAAAATTCGGCCCCACTCTAGGTCGGAGCCAGCGCGTATGCAGCGTCCGTCCTGCTGCGTGGGCGGGCCCGACGGGCGGCCAGCCAGGCGACCAGACCCAGCAGCAGGTCGAGCGCGATGGCCAGCAGCGCGATAAGCAGGGCGCCGGCGAACATCTGTGGGTAGTCGGCGCTCCGCTGCCCGGAGATCAGCAGCCGGCCCAGCCCGCCGCCGCCGACGAACGCAGCGACGGTGGCGGTTGCGACCACCTGCAGGCTCGCGCTGCGCAGGCCGGAGATGACCAGGGGCACGGCCAGCGGCCACTCGACCTGGCGGACGACCTGGCCCTCGGTCATGCCGAGTGCCCGGGCCGCGTGCACCGCCTCGCGGTCGGCGCCCGCCACCCCTGCGGCGGTGGCGGTGAGAACGGCGGGCAGCGCCAGCAGGGTCAGCACCAGCACCGTCCTGAGGAAGCCAGTGCCGAGCAGCAGCACCACCAGCACCAGCAGACCCAGGCTGGGGATGGCCCGGGCCCCGTTGGTGAGCCCGATGACCAGGAACGAGCCGCGCCCGGTGTGGCCGATCAGGATGCCGACCGGGATGGCGATCAGCGCGGCGATGGCCACGGCTGCGGCGGTGTAGGCCAGGTGCTCGACCAGCAGGTCCAGCATCTTGCCCGGACCGAGCCAGTTGGCGGGGTCGAGCAGGTACTCGAAGAGGTTCACGCCATCCGCCTCTCCCGGGCCCACGGCAGGCTGTTGCGCTGCAGCAGCAGGATCAGCGCGTCGGCGACCAGGGCCAGCAGCAGACTCAGCACCAGTCCGACGATCAGCGGGGTGTAGAAGCGGCTGGCCAGCCCTCGGTCGAACAGCTTGCCGAGGGCACCGCCGCCGACCACCGCGGCCACGCTGACCAGGGCGATGTTCGACACGGTCGCCACTCGCAGACCGGCGAAGACGACCGGCATGGCGAGCGGGAGCTCGACCCGGAACAGCCGGGCGAGCGAGCCGTACCCCATCGCGGTGGCGGACTGCTTCACCTGCGCCGGCACCGACCGCAGCCCGTCCACAACGCTGCGCACCAGCAGAGCCACCGAGTAGATGGCCAGCGCGACCGCCACGTTGATGGGGCTGAGGATGGAGGTCTGGAGGACCAGGGGCAGTGCGACGAACAGGGCCAACGAGGGGATCGAGTAGACCACCCCGAAGACGGCCAGGATCGGGTTCGCCGCCCGGCCGGTCCTGAACACCAGGTATCCGAGGGGGATCGCGGCCAGCAGCGCCGCGAGCACGGGCACGATCGCCAGCAGGGCGTGCTCAGCCAGCAGCCCGGCAATGTTCATGCCTCCGAACGCGTTGCGTCCCAGCCAGGCCCAGTCCAGGTTCATCGGACGTGATCCCGGTTCGGCTCACGCTCCCCGGTCAGGTGGACCCCGTCCGACGTCCCGTTCACCGGCCCGTCGACGGGTTCCGGGCGCAAATGGGGCGGCGACTCCTCACTCATGCGGGCTGAACCGGTCGAAGCCCCGCCGTCCCGCCCTTCGGCGCGCTCCGGGCGCTGCTGAGGCTCGGCGCTCAACTGCAGCTCGTCCAACCGGGTCGAGCCGGCCGGTGCCGGGCTCTCCTGCTCGGACGGCCGCTGGTCACCGGAGTCCTCAACACGGCCGGGGTGCCTGGCTCGGACTTCTCGCCCTTCGACAGGCTCAGGGCGCTTGGTGGCATCCGCGACCGTGCGGGCATCGGCGACCTGAGCCAGGATCTCCTGGGCGCTGACCACGCCCGCGAACCGTCCGGTGTCGGGCGCGACGGCCACGGCCAGCCCGTTCGGGGACGTCAGAGCCGAGTCCAGTGCCGTGCGCATGGTGTCGGACTCCGGGACGAACGTCGATCCCAGCGGGAGAACCTGCCCCGGCTGATCACGATGCGCCCAGCCGACCGGTCGCGCGTCCCCGTCGACCACCAGGGTCGGCTGGTCCGGCTGGACGGCCGCGACGTCCCGGACCACCGCGACCCGGTCCAGGCCGAGACCGGACGCGGGCAGGAACGACAGCGAACGGTATCCGCGGTCCTTGCCGACGAAGCCTTCGACGAAGGCGTCGGTCGGCTCCTCGAGCAGCTGCTGCGGCGTACCGAACTGAGCCAGCCGGCCGCCCACCCGCATGATGGCCACCTGGTCGCCGAGCTTGATCGCCTCGTCGATGTCGTGGGTGATCAGGATGATCGTCTTGCTGATCTCCCGCTGCAGGCCTAGGAAGAAGTCGTGCAGCTCGCTGCGCACCACCGGGTCGACCGCCGAGAACGGCTCGTCCATCAACAGCACCAGCGGGTCCGCGGCCAGCGCTCGGGCCACCCCCACCCGCTGCTGCTGACCGCCGGACAGCTGCGCCGGATAGCGAGAGGCCAGCTTGCGGTCGAGCCCGACACTGGCCAGCAGCTCCAGTGAGCGGCTGCGGGCCTTGTCCTTCGACCAGCCCAGCAGCGCCGGGACGGTGCCGATGTTCTCGAGCACGGTTCGGTGCGGGAACAGCCCCCCGCTCTGGATCACATAGCCCATCTGGCGCCGGAGGACGGTCTTCCGCCGAGATCTCACCGGCTCCCCGTCCCACAGGATTCGGCCGCTGGTCGGCTCCAGCATCCGGTTGACCATGCGCAGCGTCGTCGTCTTGCCACAGCCGGACGGACCGACGATCACCGTGATCGTGCCCGAGGGCACGATCAGGCTCAGGTCGACCACGGCGGCCGTACCGTCGCGGAAGGTCTTGCTCACGGACTCGAACTCGATCACGGTCTACCTCGCTCGCCGTACAACTGGCCCTGCTCGACCCTAATCGCCAGGCCTGACAATCCTGGTTTGTCTGAGGCGTGGCGTAATCCTTTGTTATACGGAAGCGCCGTCCGGCCCTTCCTCCTAGAGTTCGGGCATCGGCCCGGGGAAGACCAGACATGGGCCCGAGAACGCCGCCGTGCCGCTGCACCGGATGAGGTGCTTCGCCCGAGCGGGTAAGTTACTCGTCAGTAACTAGGCGTGTCGAATGGAGGCTGCGTACGCCATGAGGATCGCCGCGATCGTGCTGGCCCTGGTCGCCACTGCGCTCGGCGTCGCCCTGTTCACCCGAGCCGCCGTGGGCATCGTGCGAGTGATCCGGCTCGGCCGACCGATCGTCGGCCGACGCGACCAGCCGGCAGAGCGGTGGCGGAACCTGCTGTCGGAGACCCTGGGCCACACCCGGATGCTGCAGTGGACGGCGGTCGGGGCGGCCCACTGGTTCGTGTTCGTCGCGTTCGGCGCCCTGTTCTTCACCCTGCTCACCGCGTACGGGCAGCTCTTCAACCCCCGGTTCGCGCTACCGGTGATCGGACACTGGATCGTCTACGAGTGGGCCGCCGAGATCATCGCCTGGGCCGGTCTGATCGGGATCCTGCTGCTGATGGCCGTCCGCTGGCGTCTGCGTGGACAGGGCCGCGCCTCGCGGTTCTACGGCTCGCGCACCTGGCAGGGAGTCTTCGTCGAGCTGGTGATCCTCGGCATCGTGCTGTGTGTGCTGGCGCTGCGGGCGCTCGAGTTCCGGTTGTTGAACTCGGGGGGTGTCCCCTCGGGAGTGGACGCGGCGGAGACCACGGCCGCTCATTTCCCGCTCACCTGGTTCCTGCTGCCCGCCGGCATCCCTGAGCAGACGCTGGGCACCGCCATCGTGGTGCTGTCGGCGGTCAAGATCGTCATCTCGATGGCCTGGTTCGTGGTGCTGGGGCTGAACACCACCATGGGCGTCGCCTGGCACCGCTTCACCGTGTGGCCGAACGTCTGGTTCAAGCGCGAGGCGTCCGGGAAGCCGGCGCTGGGCGAGCTGCCGCCGATGATGGTCGATGGCAAGCCGCTGGACTTCACCGAGATCGAGGACCTGGACGAGGACACTCCGCTGGGTGTGAGCAAGGTGGAGGACTTCACCTGGAAGGGCCTGCTGGACTTCACCTCCTGCACCGAGTGCGGGCGCTGCCAGTCCCAGTGCCCGGCCTGGAACACCGAGAAGCCGCTGTCGCCCAAGCTGTTCATCATGGCCCTGCGCGACCACGCGTACGCCAAGGCGCCCTACCTGCAGGCCGCCGAGGAGTCCCGGGCCAGCCTGCCCGAGGCGTTGCAGGCCGAGGCCGCCCGGCCGCTGGTCGGACCCATCTCGACCACCGACGGGCTGGCCGGCGTAATCGACCCGGACGTGCTGTGGTCGTGCACCAGCTGCGGCGCCTGCGTTCAGCAGTGCCCGGTCGACATCGAGCACGTGGACCACATCATGGATCTGCGGCGCTACCAGGTGCAGATGGAGTCGGACTTCCCGTCGGAGCTCAACGGCCTGTTCAAGGGCCTGGAGACCAAGGGCAACCCGTGGTCGCAGAGCCCGAGAGGCCGGATGGAGTGGGCCAAGGACCTTGACTTCGACGTCCCGGTGGTCGGGGAGGACGTCGAGGACCTGGCCGAGGTCGAGTACCTGTTCTGGGTCGGCTGCGCCGGTGCGTACGACGACCGGGCCAAGAAGACCACCCGGGCCGTGGCCGAGCTGCTGCACAGCGCAGGGGTGACGTACGCGGTGCTGGGCAACGGCGAGACCTGCACCGGCGACCCCGCCCGGCGGGCGGGGAACGAGTTCGTCTTCCAGCAGCTGGCGCTGGAGAACGCCGAGACGCTCACCGAGGCCAAGGCGACAAAGGTCGTCACGGCCTGCGCGCACTGTCTCAACACCCTCAAGAACGAGTACCCGCAGGTCGGGGTGAACCTCGAGGTCGTGCACCACACCCAGCTGCTCAACCGGCTGGTCCGCGACGGCCGGCTGACCCCGGTCGCTCCGGTGGATGGCTCCGTCGCCGGGCGGACCGTCACGTTCCACGACCCGTGCTTCCTCGGCCGGCACAACGAGGTGTACGACCCGCCGCGGGAGCTGATCGAGGCGTTGCCGGGCACCAC
Organism: Propionibacteriaceae bacterium; assembly: GCA_035640915.1. Taxonomy (GTDB): domain Bacteria; phylum Actinomycetota; class Actinomycetes; order Propionibacteriales; family Propionibacteriaceae; genus Microlunatus. Next base: position 4,175 of record DASQVF010000257.1, on the reverse strand, counting down.
CTACGCGGAGATGCCGCGGTCGCGGGAGCGCTCCTTCTGCTGCGGGGCCGGTGGGGCCCGGATGTGGATGGAGGAGAAGATCGGGACCCGGATCAACGGCAACCGGACGGAGGAGGCGCTGACCACGCTGGCCGCCGCCGACGGGCAGGGCGGGACGCACGCCATCGCCACCGGGTGTCCCTTCTGCCGGGTGATGCTGAGCGACGGACTGACCGCGAAGCAGGCCGACGGAGGCGTCCCGGAGACGACCGAGGTGCTCGACGTCGCGCAGCTCCTGCTGGAGTCGGTACGCCGCGGCGGCTCCCCCTCCCTCTCCTGAGGCCTGGTCGAGGGGTCAGAAGTCGCGGGAATGCCCACGAGAGGTCATCTCGATGTCACCTTCGGGCGGGAGGCTGAGCGCAGGAGTCCCTCGACCCAGGAGCCACCATGCGCCGCTTCCGCCGTGCCCTGCTTGTCGCATCCGTCACCCTGCTGCTCGTCGCCGGGGTCGGCAGTCCCGCCACCGCCGACCGCGGTAGCAGCGGCTACACCTTCGCGGTCATCGGCGACCTCCCGTACGGCGATCCGGCGGCCGCAGCCTTCCCCGGCGTCGTCGACCGGATCAACGCCGACCGCGACCTGGAGCTGATCGCCCACCTCGGGGACATCAAGAGCGGCTCGACCGTTTGCAGCGACGAGTACTTCAGTTTCGTCCGGGGCCAGTTCGACCGGTTCACCGAGCCGCTGATCTACACCCCGGGTGACAACGAGTGGACCGACTGTCACCGGCCCACCAACGGGCCGTACAACGCGCTGGAGCGTCTCGACGCCATTCGTGCCACCTTCTTCGACCGCCCCGGCCGCACGCTGGCCGACCGCGAGCGGATCCGTTCGCAGGCGCGGTACGGCTACCCGGAGAACGTGCAGTGGTCCGAGTCGGAGGTGACATTCGCCGCCGTGCACATCGTCGGCAGCAACAACGGGATGGCGCCGTGGACCGGGAACACCGCCGCCACCCCAGAGCAGACCGCGGAGGTACTCGGTCGCACCGCGGCCGCGATCGAGGGCATCCACGACGCGTTCGACGCGGCCCGCAACCACCGCAGCCGGGCAGTGATGATCATGACCCAGGCCGACATGTTCGACCCCACCGTGGCACAGCCGACCTACGCCAACTACTACGCGTTCACCCCGATCGTCCAGACGCTGATCACCGAGGCCGACGACTTCCGCGGACCGGTCTACCTCGTCAACGGCGACAGTCACGTCTACAACGAGGACCAGCCGCTCGCGGCCGGCTCACCGTGGCTCGATCTGTACGGAGTGGACGGCAGCACCGACAACCTCACCCGGATCACCGTCGAGGGTGCCGCCGACGTGGACGAGTACCTGAAGTTCACGGTCTCCCGTCGCGGAGTAGTGAGCTGGCAGCGGGTGCCGTTCGGCTCGTGACTCAACCAATGACGTCATGAGCCTTGAAATTGACGTTATCGTGATGTCATGATGGCGTCATGGACCTTTCCCCGTATGTACAGACCGTTCGCGACGGCGTCTCCTCGGCGGCGGCGCTGGCCGACGACCACACCCGTGAGGTGGCCGAACGGCTCGGCGGCTCGATCGAGTCGTCGACCCGGCTGGCCCTGATCGCCGCCCTGTCCGACGCGACCAGCAACATCAGCGCGGAGCTGGCGCCGTCCTCGGTCGAGGTGCGGATGGTCGGCCAGGACCCCGAGCTGGTGGTCTCCGTGCCCAAGGGCGAAGCCGAGCCGACCGTGCTCCAGCCCCCTACCGACGCCGAGCCGAGCGAGGAGGATGTGCTGGTCGACGTCGACGACGAGCCGGTAGCGCGGATCAGCCTGCGGCTGCCGCAGTCGGTGAAGGCCAAGGTGGACGAGGTGGCTGCCGCTGATGGCATCTCCACCAACGCCTGGCTGACCCGCGCGGTGATGGACGCCCTGGCCGCCTCAGGGCGGCCGGAGTGGCCGCGGCTGCCGGTTCCCCCGCGCCCGCCGGTACCCCCGCACCCAGGAGCGATCTTCGGACCCAACGGTCCGTTCGGCCCGCACGGCGTCTTCGGTCCGCACGGCCCGTTCGGCGCCGGCGGACTGTTCGGCGGGGAGAAGCCGGACAAGGGTCCCGGTGAACGCCCCCGCCGGCCAGGCCGGGTCCAGGGCTGGGTGCGATGACCTTCCGCAACTCCACGCACGAGGGCGTACGCCATGTCGTGCTGGACAACCTGGGCAACGGCACCGTCACCGTGGAGCCGGGGGTGCAACCGGAGCTCGTCGAGTGCTCGATCAACGCCGGGCAGGAGGAGTACCTGAACGCCGTACAGGTCCGGCAGGAGCGCGACTGGTTGCGGATCAGCTTCCCGCCGCGGACCTTCCGCAGCACCAACGCGCACCTGCGGCTCGGCGTACCGCCAGGCCTCGAGTACGTGATCAAGGTGGGATCGGCCGACGTGTCGGTGAGCGCCGACATCGGCCGGTCCAAGATCAGCTCCGGGTCCGGGGCCATCAGCGTCGGCCGGGCCCGCGACCTCGAGTCGACGACCGGATCGGGCGACGTGTCGGCGGGAGAGGTCGAGGGCTCGGGCACCCGGCTGGTCTCCGGCTCCGGTGACATCACCGTGGGCGAGGCACAGTGCCCGGTAGTCGCCAAGTCCGGGTCCGGCGATGTGACCATCAAGCGGGCGCACCACCCGGTGCGCGCCAGCTCCGGCTCCGGGGACATCACAGTCACGGCGACCAGCGCGCCCGTGGAGCTACGAACCGCCTCGGGCACGCTGACCGTTGGGGTTGCCGACGGGCTGCCCGCCTGGCTCGACCTGGACTCCTCGTCCGGCGAGGTGCGGATCGCCCTCGAGTCGACCCACCAGCCTCCGCCAGGCGAGGCGTACGTCTCGATCCGGGCCACCACCGCTTCCGGCGACATCGCGGTCTACCGGGCCTGACCGCCTACCGCTCCGGTCGCTTGCGCGGAGCAAGCTAGATCGGGGTGCGGGAGAAGTTCAGGTGGGAGCGGCTGGGGGTGGGGCCGCGCTGGTTCTGGTAGTGCGAGCCCGACTGCGCCGAGCCGTACGGGTGCTCGGCCGGCGAGGACAGCCGGAAGAAGCACAGCTGCCCGATCTTCATCCCGGGCCACAGCTTGATCGGCAGGGTGGCGACGTTGGACAGCTCCAGGGTCACGTGCCCGGAGAACCCAGGGTCGATGAACCCGGCCGTCGCGTGGGTCAGCAGCCCGAGCCGACCCAGGGACGACTTGCCCTCCACCCGGGCCGCGATGTCGGTCGGCAGCGTGACCACCTCATAGATCGACCCCAGCGCGAACTCCCCGGGATGCAGGATGAACGGCTCGTCGGCCATCGGCTCGACCGACCGGGTCAGCTCCGACTGCTCGACCGAGGGGTCGATGTGCGGGTAGCGGTGGTTCTCGAAGACGCGGAAGTAGCGGTCCAGCCGGACGTCGATGCTGGACGGCTGCACCAGATCGGCGGAGTACGGCTCCAGCCCGATCCGGCCCGCCGCGACCTCGGTCCGGATGTCGCGATCCGACAGCAGCATGCTGAGGACCCTATCGATGTGCCCATCTCGCACCCGTCCCGCCCGCAGAGCTGCCGTCGTCATCGGTCAGCGGGGCGCTCCTCCGACGCTCGACGAGCCGGCGTCTCCGTCTCCTCTCCGGACCTCGAGCCAGTGGTCGCCCATCGACACGATCGACCCCGGGTTGACGTACACCGCCTCGCCCGGCTCGCAGCGCCGCGTCGCTCCGCCCGGCGTGGTGACCGTCGAGCCGTTGGTCGAGCCGCGGTCCACCACGTACAGACCCGCCTCGTCCACCCCGATGGCCAGATGGAGCTTGGACACCGTCCGCGTCTGGTCCGCGATCTTGATCAGCTGGGCGTCCTCCTCGCCCGGCGCCGGCTGGGGGTTGCGCCCGAGCAGCACCAGGTGGTCGACCACCACCCGGCGGCCGTCGTCGAGCACGGCGTGCCAGTCCTGGTTCTCCGGCGCCGGCTCGGCGGGCGGCTGCGGAGAGATCGGCCGGGTCTCGGTGGCCGACCGCTCGTCCGGCGCCGGGACCGGCAATGGCGTGACCGAGGCGGGGTTGGACCGCTGCGAGGGCGACGGCGCGTACGGCTGGTCGGTGTGCGGCGGATAGCCCAGTCCGGGCGGTGGCGCCAACGGCTGTGGCGG
>DASQVF010000256.1:0-7136 GCA_035640915.1 Propionibacteriaceae bacterium | reverse complement strand
CAGCTCGTCGGCGATGCCGTCCATCGCCTCGATCGGCTCCGGCGCCGTCAGGTCCCGGGCGGCGATCCGGAGCAGGGCGCCCCGATAGGCGATCCGCAGCGGGTCGCCGGAGAGCTCGCCCGCCACCGGCACGGCCGCCTCTGAGTCGGCGGCCACGGCGGCCAGGAGGTCCCGTCGCAGCTGCGTCGCCGACGTCCGGGCCAGCTCGCCGTCGAGCAGGTCGAGATGCCCAGGATGAGCCAGCAGGTGCTGGCTGAGCCGGATGCTGCCACCCAGCACCATGATCAGCTGGCGGGCCAGGACCGGCGATGCGGCCAAGCGCGACGGCAGGTTCGGCACCTTCTCGGCCAGCCGGTCCAGTCCGCTCAGGGCCAGGTCCGGGTCGGCGGCCGCGGCCAGCAGGTCGACCAGGTCCTCCTCGGCCCCGTCCAGGTCCCAGCCCGACAGGATGCGCTCCGCGGCCGAGGTGTCGACGAACCCGCGGCGAGCCAGGTTGCCCCACGTCGTCTGGATCCGGACCACACCCCGATGCTACGCAGCGGCTACCGGGTCGATCGGCGGCCGTTGATCTCCTCCGTTCCCCCTCGCCGTCGTCGGTCGCGGAGCTGCGGCCGGTTGACCTCTAGGGGTCTGCTGCAACCCTTCGAGGCGGCGCGGGTAGCGTCGCCCCGGAGGTGTTGACCATGGCCACCCGCAGCCGACCGCCGGCCGAGGTGCTGCTGGAGCAGTCCCGTACGGCACTGTCCTGGCTCCGGGCGCTCGACGAGGAGGCCCTGGCCACCCCCAGCGCGCTGACCGGCTGGACGGTTCGCCAGCTGGCCGGCCATCTCGTCTTCGCCCACGCAACGTTGCGCGAGTCGCTGGCCCGGGTGAGCGCCGAGCGGCCGCTGCCGGTGCACGTCTACGTGCAGGGCTACCGGCCGAACGCCGACCGGATCGCCGACGCCAGTCGGTCGGCCGCCGAGGTCGACGACGTGGTCGCGGCCCTGGACGCCGAGGTCGAGCGCTGCGCCGAGGCGTTGGCCGGGCCGCTGCCCGCGGTGGCGCTGGGCCCGCGCGGCCCGATCGCCGGCGAGGACCTGGTCCGGACCCGGATCGTGGAAGTGGTCGTGCACAGCGACGACCTGAGCCGGTCGCTGCCCGACCACGAGCCGGTCCCGCTGCAGCGGCTCGCCCTGGCGACGGCGGTGCGGACGCTGACCGGCATCCTGGCCGGACAGCATCCCGGCCGCTCGGTCGAGGTGCGCGTGCCGCCGTACGCCGCAGTGCAGTGCGCCGTCGGCGATCCCGGGCCGATGCACACCCGGGGTACGCCGCCCAACGTGGTGGAGACCGATCCGGTGACCTTCCTGCGCCTGGCCACCGGCCGGGTCCCCTGGTCCGAGGCGCTGGGCGCCGGACGCGTCCACGCCTCGGGCCTGCGCGCCGACCTGTCGGCGGCGCTACCGGTGCTGTCCTAGTCCCGATCGCCGACTTGTCGGCTTCCCGGACCGCTAGAGCACCGGCAGCAGCCGGGTCAGCTCCAGCGGGGTGACCTGGCGGCGGTACTCCTCGAACTCGGCGCGCTTGTTGCGCAGGAAGAAGTCGAAGACGTGCTCGCCCAGCGTCTCGGCCACCAGGTCGGACTTCTCCATGGTGCGGATGGCCTCGTCCAGGTTGCGCGGCAGCGGTTCGATGCCCAGTGCCTGCCGCTCCCGCTCGGTCAGCGACCAGACGTCGTCCTCGGCGCCCTCCGGCAGCTCGTACTCCCCCTCGATCCCGGCCAGCCCGGCCGCCAGCATCAGGGCGAAGGCCAGATACGGGTTGGCGGCCGAGTCGATGGATCGCAGCTCGACCCGGGCCGAGGAGCCCTTGTTCGGCTTGTACATCGGCACCCGGACCAGGGCGGAGCGGTTGTTGCGGCCCCAGCAGATGTAGGCCGGGGCCTCCCCGCCGCCGGCCAGCCGCTTGTAGGAGTTGACCCACTGGTTGGTCACCGCGGTGATCTCGGCGGCGTGCCGCAGCAGCCCGGCGATGAAGTAGCGACCGACCTTGGACAGATGGTGCTCCGCGCTCGCGTCGTAGAAGGCGTTGTTGTCGCCCTCGAACAGCGACATGTGGGTGTGCATCGCAGAGCCCGGCCACTCGGTGAACGGCTTGGGCATGAAGGAGGCGTAGATGCCCTGGGACAGGGCCACCTCCTTGACCACCACCCGGAAGGTCATGATGTTGTCGGCGGTGGACAGGGCGTCGGCGTAGCGGAGGTCGATCTCCTGCTGACCGGGCCCGCCCTCGTGGTGGGAGAACTCCACCGAGATGCCCATCTGCTCCAGCATGGTGATCGCCTTGCGGCGGAAGTCGGTGCCCAGGCTCTGCGGGGTGTGGTCGAAGTAGCCGGAGCGGTCCACCGGAGTCGGCGACTCCCCGGGCACGACCGGGTCCTTGAACAGGAAGAACTCGATCTCCGGGTGGGTGTAGAAGGTGAAGCCGAGGTCGGCGGCCTTCTTCAGCGCCCGCTTGAGGACGTAGCGCGGGTCGGCGTACGAGGGCGAGCCGTCGGGCATGGAGATGTCACAGAACATTCGGGCGGTGGCCGGGCTCTGGTCGCGCCAGGGCAGCACCTGGAAGGTGGAGGGGTCCGGGTGCGCCACCATGTCCGACTCGTAGACGCGGGCGAAGCCCTCGATCGCCGATCCGTCGAAGCCCATCCCTTCGGCGAACGCGCCCTCCAGCTCGGCCGGAGCGACCGCGACCGACTTCAGGAAGCCGAGGACGTCGGTGAACCACATCCGGACGAAGCGGACGTCCCGCTCCTCGATGGCCCGAAGCACGAACTCGGTCTGCTTGTCCACGGGCACAGTCTGCCGGTCAGGACGTAACGCTGGTGTTTCGGCCCCGGTTTGTCGAGAAGTCCGGGACCATGCCCGATCAGGCCGGGTCGTCGAAGGCTCGGTACGGACCTCGGCGACCCGGCCAACGTCGCGGCTAGTCGCCGACCTTGGTCACGCCGAACATCAGCACCCGGCGGTTGATGTCGTAGAACACGTTCTTGGTGTTGGTCAGCAGGTCCTGCAGGTTGTCGGCGTCGTCCGGGTCGAGGGTGAGCACCTCTTCCCAGGCGCCCTCGTCGAGCACCAGCTGCAGGGTGTAGGTGCCGGGCTGGCCACTCTCCCCTGCGGTCCAGCTGAACTGGTAGTGGCTGAGCTGCCGTACGCGGTAGCTGTCGTCGGTCAATTCGGGCATGGTGTTCCTCGCCTCTCTTCGGGGTGGATGTCTGGTCGCCTACCCCTCCGGCCAGCGGCGAAACCCCGGCGCGCAGCCGGCACGGACCGGCTGGTCAGCGCGCGGCCAGCTCCGTGGTTGGGCCAGGATGTGGCGGGTAGCCAGGCAGTCAGCGACAAGGCGGGAGCGACTTCAGTGAGCACGGCGGACACCGCGGAACAACCTCCGATGATCCGGCCTCCGACGCTCGCCGTCGGGGAGGACCGCAGCGCCAGTCGGCTGGAGCTGTTCTTCGACCTGGCCTACGTGCTGGTCGTCATGCAGCTGGTCTCGGCGTTCACCGAGAACCTCACCTGGTCCGGCCTGGGCGTCCTGGTCGGCCTGTTCGTCGCTCTCTGGCTGTCCTGGATGGGCTTCACCATCTACGCCAACCGGTTCGACACCGACGACGTGGTGTTCCGGCTGGCCAAGCTGGCCGCCACCCTGGCGATCGCCGGCTGCGCGGCCAGCGCAACCGGCGCGGTCGGGGAGTACGCGGTGCCCTTCGCCGCCAGCTACCTGACCGCACGGCTGATCCTGCTCGGGCTCTACCTACGGGCCTGGCGCCACGTCGTCGACGCCCGGCCGACCATTCACGTCTACCTGGCCTGCATCGCTGCCAGCTCGGCGCTGTGGGCCGTGTCTCTCGTGATGCCGAGCCCGGCTCGCTACGTGCTGTGGACGATCGCCGTGCTCATCGACGCGCTCGGTCCAGCCCTGGCCACGCTGCGGCGCACCACCGTGCCGCTGCAGATCGAGCACCTGCCCGAGCGGTTCGGCCTCTTCGTCATCCTCGTCCTCGGCGAGGCGGTCGGCGGGGTGGTCCGCGGGGTGCACGACGCGTCCTGGTCCCGCGACGCCATCCTGCTCGGGCTGCTCGGGTTTGTGGTCACGGCGGGAATGTGGTGGATCTACTTCGACATCGGCGCCGAGCAGAGCGCCGATCGGCTGGAGGAGGCCGAGGACGATCCCCGCGAATCGAGTGAGGACGTCGACGAGCGACACGACCTGTTCGTCTACGGCCACCTGCCGATGACCCTGGGCATCGTGCTGGCCGGCGTCGGCATCGAGGAGCTCGCGCTGCATCCGGACGAAGCGCTGCCATCGCCCTACGGCTGGCTGCTGGCGGGCGGCGTCGCGACCTTCCTGGTCGGGATCACCATGGTCGTCGGCGGGACGGCCCGGAGCTGGCGGTCGGTGTGGCCCTGGCCGCTCGCCGCGCTGCCGCTGGTGCCCCTGGTCGCCACCGTGCCCCAGCTGACCAGTACCGGACTCCTCGTCGCGAGCGCAGTCATCCTGGTCGGGGCCGCCTTCGTCGGCACCTGGCGGGCCCGGCGGATGGGTGAGCCTCCGGGGCCCAGCCACGAGGCGGGTGAGGAGACGCCGCTGGCGGAGCAGTCGGAGGCCGGGACCGGCTAGGCCCGTTCCGATGCGGTCCTCGACGGCGGGCGATACCGGCCGGAGCGACCCGCGGTTAGGCTCGAAACGTGTCGCAGCTGCCCGGTCCCTGACCCAGATCGGCGCGGCGGGCCGCGGGCACCCCGGACGAGTCGGCGGGACGGCGCTAGGACCTCCGTGGCCGACCTGACCGGCTGGCACCCCGACCCGGGCGGCGCCCGCGGCCGCTTCCGCTACTGGGACGGCCAGCAGTGGTCGGCGGAGACCACCGCCGATCCGAGCCAGCCCGCACCCGGCGCCCCGCCGCCCGGACGACCCCGGCGCTCCAGGGGCCCGCTGGTCGCCGCCGTGGTCGCCGGGCTGGTGGTGCTGGTGCTGATCGGGCTGGTGGTACGCAACTTCCTGGTCGGCGTCTGGCCGGTCACTGCCGACCCGATGCCACCGCCGACGGTGGTCGGGAACGACTCCTCCCTCACCCCGACACCCGAACCGTCGCCTACCCCGACCCCGACCGCCGCGCCGCGTTCGCCAACCCCGTCCCCGCAGTCCCCCTCGGCCCTGGTGCCGTGCCCACTCGGTTTGCCGAACCTACGGGCCTCACACCCAACTGACGACCGGGTGTACGGCGGCAATCTCTCGTTTCCGGCCGAGCCGACGTACCGACCGGCCACCGAGGAACCCCGGATGACCTTCGCGTACGACGTCATCCAGCAGCACCTGCCGGTGAGTGCCGCCCCCGCCTGGATCGCTCAGCTCGCCGTCGGCCAGCTCCGCGCGGAGAGCGGCTTCGGGAACGACGCCCGAAACACCGCCGAGAGCTTGATCCAGTGCCTGATGACGGGCGCGATGTACAGCCCCTACGAACCCTCGAGCACCGAGAGACGCAGCCAGGCCACGGCCGTCAGCGGCAGGGCAGGCTGGCTGATTGAAGCCGACGTGACGGTGACCGAGCCCGGGCTGCCCTTCCCGGGCGACCGGGTGGTGGTGGTCGTGGTCCCCGATGGGGCCGACTGGGGCTTCTTCTTCGGTGCGGCGCCGATCGGTGACGTCGGGCTCAACCAGATCCTCGACCGCACCGTGGCCGGCCTACAGGCCGGCTGAGCAGGTTCGGGCTAGGCGACCGCGGCGCCGCTCGGCTCGATCTCCTCCGCGATCACCGTCATCGACTCCAGGACCGGCGCCCCGAAGGTCGTGGCCATGGCCACGTCCCCGGCGTCGCGGCCCCGGCCGATCAGCACCCGCCCCTTGCGCCGCTCGTTGTTGCGCGGGTCGAACGTCCACCACCGGTCGCCCAGGTAGACCTCCATCCACGCCGAGAAGTCGATCGGGACGCCCCGCGGCGGCACCTCGATCTCCGGGAGGTACCCGAAGACGTACCGCGCCGGGATGTTCAGGGCCCGACAGAAGGAGACGGCCAGGTGGGTGTAGTCCCGGCACACGCCGTATCCGGAGGCGTGCACGTCGGCGGCCGTGCTCTGCGGCGTGGAGGTGCCGTAGGAGAAGGTCAGGTGGCCGTGCACGTAGTCGCAGATGGCCTGCACCCGTCGGTAGCCGGGCGCCAGCGTGCCGAACCGGCTCCACGCCTCCCGGCCGAGCACGTCAGGCAGGCAGTAACGGCTGGGCAGAGTGAAGATCAATGTCTCGTCCGGCAACTGGTCCGCCGGCAGCTCCGGAGCCTCCTCGTCCAGGTCCTCCACCGCATCCGGAACCTCGACGGTCGCCCGGTAGGTGATCGTCGAGCGCCCGGCCGGGATGGTGAACCGGCGGCACGGGTTGCCGTAGAGGTCGGAGTAGGTGCGCGTGGAGACCTCGGGCTGCATGGACCAGTCGGCCTCGATCACCTCAGCCGACTGGTCATCGACCGGCTCGACCTGAAAGACCGCAGCGACGTCGAAAGAGGAACGATGGACGAAGTCGCAGCCGACAGCGAGCCGACGGCTCACTGCGAGGACGAGGTCTGCGGCGGGCTCTGCGGCGTGGTGGGGTCGGTCAGGCCCGTATCGGAGAGGCCGGCGTCGGTGAGGCCGGCACCCCCGACGGGGGAGTCCGCGGTGCTGGCGCCCGTGTCGGTGGACGTCGTGGTGGTTGTAGCCGGGGCGCTCGTACCCGGCGAGCTCGGAACCGTGTCGGTCGAACCGGCAGCGGCGGAGCCGGAGCCCTTGACCTTATCGGCGGCGGCGGTGACCACGTTGGCCACTGGGTCCGGCAGCTTGGCCGCGTTCTGCTTGACGGTCTCGCTCAGATTGGCCACCGTGTCCTGCACCGTGGGCGACTTGAGGAAGTCCTGGGCTTGACCGCGGATCTGCTCGAACCGGGCCCGCCCGGCCTTGGTGCCCAGCACGTAACCGATGCCGCCCGCGGTGGCGGCGACGAAAAAGGTCTTGAACTTCATGGCAGCTCCAAATGATGCGATCGGGCAGGTCAGGGAAAGAGTTTACGACGTAAGCGAGCGGCTGACGAGGCGGGGGTCTCCGGCCGGAACCTGACGGTACGCGGGC
>DASQVF010000255.1:0-3606 GCA_035640915.1 Propionibacteriaceae bacterium | reverse complement strand
CATGTCGGGACGGGCCTTAAGGAGCGTGGATGGGCCTGGCGGGAGCCCGAGCCTGCGAGGGCGGATGGTTGCGACGCGGGGTCACGCCCAGCCGCTCGATCGGCGAGGAGGGGTTAGCGGCGGCCGCGCAGCTTCTCGGTGGCGGCCAGCAGGACGCAGGTGGCCAGGCCGTCGACGGCGGTGGCCACCTCCTCCGCCGTGGGGAAGCTCGGCGCGATCCGGATGTTGCGGTCCCGGGGGTCGCGGCCGTACGGGTAGGCCGCCCCGGCCGCGGTCATGTTGATGCCGGCGTCCCGGGCCAGCGCGACCACCCGCGTCGCGGTGCCGTCGAGCACGTCCAGGCTGACGAAGTATCCGCCGTCGGGGTTGGTCCAGCTGGCCACGCCGTGCTCCCCCAGCCGCTTGCCCAGGATCTCGGTGACCTGGGCGAACTTGGGGGCCAGGAGCTCCCGGTGCTGCCGCATCAGCTCGAGCACCCGCTCCGGCGTACGCAGGTACATCGCGTGCCGCAGGTGGTTGATCTTGTCCGGCCCGATGGTCCGCTTGGCCAGGTGCTTGAGGTACCAGGACACGTTGGCCGCGCAGCCGGCGAAGAACGAGACCCCGGCCCCGGCGAAGGTGATCTTGGAGGTCGAGGCGAACAGGAACGGCCGGTTCGGGTTGCCCGCCTCCTCGGCCATACTCAGGATGTCCAGTGCCGGGATCTCCACGTCGGTGAGGTGGTGCACTGCGTACGCGTTGTCCCAGAAGATGCGGAAGTCCTCGGCCGCAGTCGGCATCTCGAGCAGGGCCCGGGTGACCTCCTCGGTGTAGACGGCGCCGTTGGGGTTGGCGTACGTCGGCACCACCCAGATGCCCTTGACCGCCGGGTCCTCGGCGACCAGCTCGCGCACCTCCTCCAGGTCCGGCCCGTGCGGGCCGAGGTCCACCGGGATCATCTCGATCCCGAACTGCTCGCACAGCGCGAAGTGCCGGTCGTACCCGGGCACCGGGCAGAGGAACTTGACCGTGCCGCGGGACCAGGGGGCGTAGGAGTCCACCGTGCCCTTGAGCAGGCAGAACACCAGGGTGTCGTGCATGATCGCCAGGCTGGCGTTGTCACCGGCGATCAGCTGGTCGACCGGCACGTTGAGCAGCGGCGCGAAGATCTCCCGCAGCTCGGTTAGCCCGTAGAGCCCGCCGTAGTTGCGGCAGTCCACGCCGTCAGCCGCCCGATAGGTGTCCTCGCCGGGCAGGGTCAACAGCTCGTCGGACAGCGCCAGCTGGGCCGGTGACGGCTTGCCGCGGGTCATGTCCAGCTGCAGGCCGCGTCCGACCAGGGCTTCGTACGCGAGGACCTGTTCGGCGTGTACCGCGGTCAGCTCGTCGTGGCTGAGGTCGGACAGAGGCATGACGGGGTCCATTTCGTGCGGTTTCGGCGGGCGCTGGCAGTTTAGGTGCTCGGGTCGCCGACCGTAGAGTCGGTGCGGCTACGGCTGGCAGAGATCGTGAGGGATCCTGCCCCGACTACGCGTCAAGATCCCGCACGATCTCCGCGGGGCCTCGCCGAGGACTGAGGCTAGTGCGGCGGCAGCGGCGTCTGCCCGGCTAGGCCGCTGTGCGGTCCGAGGTGCACCTCCCCGTCGAGGACCTCCGCGTCCCCCACGGTGATGACCGGCACCAGCTCGCGCTCGACCGCGACCTTGGCCGGCGAGTCGGAGAAGTTGACCACCAGGGTCATCGAGCCGCGCTCCAACAGCAGCCAACCGGCGTCGTCGTCGGAGCGGGCGGTGCCGACGGCGAACCGCGGGTCGGTGAAGTCCGGGTAGGTCCGACGGATCTCCAGCAGCCGGGTGGTCAGCTGCAGCAGCTCTGACTGCCGCGGCTCGTCGAGCTCGGCCCAGTTCAGCTTGGACACCGCGAAGGTCTCCGGGTCCTGGGGGTCCGGCACGGAGCTGGTGTCCCAGTCCATCGCCGCGAACTCCTCCAGCCGGCCCTTGCGCACCGCCTCGCCGAGCTCGGGCTCGGGGTGCGAGCTGAAGAACCGCCACGGCGTGGTCGCGCCCCACTCCTCGCCCATGAAGATCATCGGCGTGAACGGGCTGAGCAGTGTGACCAGTACCGCCAGCGCCTGCTGGTCCGGGCTGATCTTGGCCGACAGCCGTTCCCCGGTCGCCCGGTTGCCGATCTGGTCGTGGTTGTCCCAGCAGACCGCCAGCCGCCAGGTCGGTGTGCGGAACGTGTCGATGGGGTGTCCGTGGGTCCGGCGCCGGAAGCTCGACTTGGTGCCGGTGTGGAAGAAGCCGTCGGTGAACACCTTGCCCAGCGCTTCGAGGGAGTCGAAGTCGGCGTAGTACCCGCTGGTGTCGTGGGTCAGGCTGACGTAGAGCGCGTGGTGGAAGTCGTCGCTCCACTGCCCGGTCAGCCCGTAGCCGCCGCCCTCCCGGGCGGTGATCAGCCGCGGGTCGTTCAGGTCCGACTCGGCGATCAGCGACAGCGGCCGTCTGAGGAACGCGCTGCGGGCCGAGACCTCGATGTTCATCTCCTCGAGGATGGGCACGGCCCGGGTGTCGTGCAGGGCGTGCACCGCATCCAGCCGCAGGCCGTCGACGTGGTAGTCGGTGAGGAACATCAGGGCGTTGTCGATGAGATAGCGGCGGACCTCGTCGGAGTCCTCGCCGTCCAGGTTGGGTGAGGCGCCCCACGTATTGAGCCCGGTGGACAGGTACGGTGCGAACTCGGGCAGGTAGTTGCCGCTCGGCCCGAGGTGGTTGTAGACCACGTCCTGGATCACGCCCAGCCCGCGGGCGTGGCAGGCGTCGACGAACTCCTGGTAAGCCCCCGGTCCGCCGTAGGACTCCTGCACGGCGTACCAGAGCACCCCGTCGTAGCCCCAGTTGTGGGTGCCGTTGAAGGCGTTGACCGGCATCACCTCGACGAAGTCGATGCCGAGCCCGACCAGATGGTCGAGCCGGTCGATCGCCGAGCGCAGGGTCCCCTCGGGCGTGAAGGTGCCGATGTGGAGCTCGTAGATCACCCCGCCGGCCAGCTGCCGGCCGGTCCAGGCCTTGTCGGTCCAGCTGAAAGCGTCCGGGTCGAAGGTGCGCGACCAGCCGTGCACCCCGTCCGGCTGCCACCGGGAGCGCGGATCCGGCAGCACCCGGTCCTCGCCGTTCAGCCGGAAGCCGTAGTCGAGCTCGCCGATCCCATCGGCGGGCAGGGGGCCCGCCGGCCACCACCAGCCGTCCTCGTCCCGCTGCATCGGGACGGTCTCGTGCTCGGTCGCCCCGACCGGCCTCACCACCAGCTCGACCGCCGACGGAATCGGCGCCCACACCGCGAACGCTGCCTTGCTCACAGCTCACACCCCACCAGGACAGGTTCTTCGACCAAGGTCACACCGAACGCCGCGCGTACGCCGGCCCGCACCTCGCGGGCCAGGTCCAGCACGTCGCTCGCCCTGGCTGTACCCCGGTTGGTCAGAGCCAGCGAATGTTTCTCCGACAGCCGGGCGGGGCCGCGGCCGTACCCCTTGCCGAACCCGGCGGCGTCGATCAGCCACGCCGCGCTGGTCTTCACCCGCCCGTCGGGCTGCGGGAACCGCGGGGCGGCGGCCGGCAGCGCGGC
>DASQVF010000254.1:0-5756 GCA_035640915.1 Propionibacteriaceae bacterium | reverse complement strand
GACGAGGAAGGCCTGGTCAGCGCGCTCAAGGTGGGTCTGGCCCGGGACGGCTATGCCGTCGACACGGCGCTGACCTGTGCGGAGGCCCGCCAGAAGCTGATCATCGCCGAGTACGACGTGCTGCTGCTCGACGTCAACCTGCCCGACGGCGACGGCTTCGCGCTGGCCAAGGGCATCCGCGACGGCAGCGTCGAGTGCTACGCCGGCCGCGATCTGCGGATCGTGATGCTGACCGCACGCGGACGGCTGGCCGACCGGGTCACCGGCCTGGACGCCGGCGCTGACGACTACCTGGTCAAGCCGTTCGCGCTGGCCGAGCTGACCGCCCGGCTCCGTGCGGTGCTGCGCAGGGAGGTGCAGGGCCTCTCGTCGGTGATCGCGGTGAGCGGCGTGCGGCTGGACGCCGCCCGCCACCTGGTCCGTCGCGGCGAACGGGAGCTATCCCTGACCTTGAAGGAGTTCGCCGTGCTGCGCTACCTGATGGGTCGGCCGGACCACCTCGTCTCGGCCGAGGAGCTGCTCGAGCACGTGTGGGACGAGAACGCCGACCCCTTCACCCAGACCGTACGGGTCACGGTCGGAACGCTGCGGCGCAAGCTCACTGTCGGCGACGAGCCGCAGCTGCTCGAGACGGTGATCGGTCGGGGCTACCGACTGCGTGACCTCGTCGCTGTGAGCTGACCCGTGCGACATCGAGCGAAGGTCGGCACTGACGACCTGGATCGTGTCCGGCGGTCCGGATTCGCCGGAGGAGCCTGGCGGTTCCTGCCGGCCTGGGCCCGGACGGCCCGCGCGCGGCTGACCTTGACGTACACGTTGCTGCTGTTCGGGATCAGCACGGTCCTGCTGGTCGGCGTGTACGTCGCGCTGGCCCGGACGTTGGTGGCCGCGCCACCGGATCCCGTCACGGTCAAGAAGTTCCAGTGGCGACGTGACGGAACGGTCGCCTACCAGGCGGGCGAGTCGTTCCAGGCCGCGGACCTGACCCGGCTGCAGGAGTACGTGAACTACCAGGCGCTGACCAGCCTGCGCACCTACTCGGCCGTAGCACTGCTCATCATGTTCGCGCTGAGTCTGCTGATCGGCTGGTGGGTGGCGGGGCGGATCCTGCGGCCGATCGGCCTGATCACCGAGACGACGCAGGCGATCACTGCGACCGACCTGTCCCGCCGGATCGGCGCCTCCGGCCCCCAAGACGAGCTCCGAACTCTGGCCGACACCATCGACTCCATGCTCGATCGGCTGGAGAAGGCGTTCCAGGCTGAACGCAATCTGGTCGAGGACGTCTCCCACGAGCTGCGGAACCCGGTCGCCGTCGTCCAGGCCAATGTGGAGGCCGTGCTCGCCGACGAGCAGGCGACCCCGGAGGAGCGTCGCACCGCCGTGGGTGTGGTCAGCCGCGCGACGACCCGGATGCACCGGTTGCTGGAGGACCTGCTGACCGCAGCCCGACTGCGATCCTTGGCCTTCAGCGAAACCTCCGTGGACCTGGCTGCCCTGGCGACCCAGGCCGCGGAGGAGTACCGGGTCCTGGCCGCCGACCACGGGCTCCGGTTGGACCTGCGACTGGCGCCGGGTCCGCAGGTGTTCGCCGACCCGGAGGCCCTCAGCCGCGCCATCAGCAACCTGCTCTCCAACGCCGTGAGCCTCGCGCCGGCGGGCAGCACCGTGACGGTCGCCGCGGGCAGTCGCACCGGCTGGGCGTGGGTCGCCGTCCGAGATGAAGGCCCCGGCATCGCCGAGGCCGACCAGGACGCCGTCTTCGACCGCTTCCACCGCGGGTCGCAGAGCGCTGCGGCAAGCCGACACCGCGGGTCCGGCCTCGGTCTGCCGATCTCCCGGCAGATCGTGGAGGCCCACGGTGGGCGGCTGATGCTGTTCAGCCGGCCCGGGATCGGCAGCACCTTCGTGATCTGGCTGCCCGACCGGGCGTTGAGCCAGCTCGGCGGCGACGACACTCTCGACACCTCCTCGCCGCCGAACATCGATCCCGTGAGCCGCTGAGCAGCGACGCGGCAGGCGTCGCGACCCTGCCGTCAGGGCCTCGGCGGAGCTCCGGGGCCGACCGCCACCGGCGCGCCCTCACCGGCGTCCAGGCTGACCGGATCCGGATTTCGGTGCGCCCAGTGGATGGTCAGCAGCAGGGCGGTCAGGCTGATGGCGCCCACGAGGAGGTGCATCCAGAGGCTGGGGAACCCGTCCCATGCCGCGTGGAGCAGAACCGCCGCCAGGAAGACCCCGACGGCCCGGAGCACCGCCATCCCCTTACGCCGGGCGCCGGGGATCGACCACAGGGCGGCGGCGGTCAGCCCGGTCCAGGCCACGTGCCCGGCGGGGGAGAGCAACGCGCGCAGGAGCAGGGTCTGGTCGACCGCGGCCAGGTTGCCGCTGCTCAGCAGGGCGCTGAACCCGTATCCCATCGTCTCCAGCGTCGCGAACCCCATGCCGCTGGCCACCCCGACAATCACGCCGGCCCGCCCGGTGCGGTGCGCAGTGAAGATCAGCACCAGCAGCGGGACGATGAGCTTGGCCCCCTCCTCGATGAGTCCCACCAGGATCATCGGCAGGGCACCGAGGCGGTGCAGTGCGTCGTATTCCAGCGTCCCCGCCGCGACCGTACCGATGATCCCGCCGGCGACCGCGGTGAACGCCACGGTGCCGGCTGTCACCAGGACCGGGCCCCGCGTCGACGCCGCGAAGGTCAGGACCGACGCCGGAACCACGATCGAGCCCAGCAGGATCAGGGACGGCACGAAGTTGAGGTTCTCGGTCGCCACCAACGTCCGCAGGACGAGCAGGTAGCTGACGATCCCGGCGAGAAGGATCCAGAGCCACATGAGTCGTCGGCCGACTCCACGTCGCTCGGGGGAGGGAGCGGCACTGGTCATGACCAACATCCTTGCGCCGGATGCCCCTGAGCGGCTAGCGCATCGGCGTAGCGATGATCACGAACACGTGACGGCGACCGGAGCTGTGCGGGATGTCACCAGTCGTGCATCGACCCGTCCCGGCGCCGGTTCACCGGCAGGTACCTCGGCTGGTACGGATATCGGGACGCGGCCTCCTCGTCGAAGGTGACGCCGAGGCCGGGCTGGTCGCCGGGATGCATGTACCCGTCCCGGAACGAATAGCCGACGTGGAACACCTCGCCGGCCGGGTCCCGGTGGCCCATGTACTCCTGGATGCCGAGGTTGGGGATGCTCAGGTCGACATGCAGCGCGGCAGCGAAGGAGACCGGCGAGAGGTCGCCGGGGCCGTGGGAGCCGGACCGGACTCCGTACAGGTCGGCGAGCGCGAAGATCCGGCGCAGATGGGTGATCCCGCCGGCGTGCGACACCGAGGTGCGGATGTAGTCGATCAGCCGCTCGGTGATCAGCTGCTGACAGTCCCAGATGCTGTTGAACACCTCACCGACCGCGATCGGGGTGGTCGTGTGCTGGCGGATCAGCCGGAACGCCGACTGGTCCTCGGCCGGGGTGGGATCCTCGATCCAGAACATTCGGTAGGGCTCCAGCAACCCCCCCAGCCGACCGGCTTCGATCGGGCTCAGACGGTGGTGCACGTCGTGCAGCAGGTGCACCTGGTCGCCGAACTCCGACCGGAGGTGGGCCATCATCTTCGGCGCGAAGTCCAGGTAGTAGCTGCTCTCCCAGATGTCGACCTGGGGCACGTTGCCCGCCGCCGGCTCGTAGATCGTGCCGTCGGTCGGGGCCACGCCGTACGTCTTCTCCAGCCCCGGGATGGCTGCCTGGGCCCGGATGGCCAGATAGCCGAGGTCGAGATGGCGCGAGAAGTCGGCGCTGAGCTCGTCCAGCGTCGACCCGCTGGCGTGGCAGTAGACCAGAACACCGTCCCGGGCCGCCCCACCCAGCAGCTCGTACACCGGGAGGCCGGCCAGCTTGCCCTTGAGATCCCACAGGGCGATGTCCACCGCGGCGATGGCGGTCATGGTCACCGGGCCCCGGCGCCAGTAGGCCCCCCTGTACAGGTACTGCCAGGTGTCCTCGATGCGACGGGCGTCCCGGCCGACCAGGAGCGGGCACACGTGGTCCCGGAGGTAGGACGCGACCGCCAGCTCGCGGCCGTTCAAGGTCGCGTCACCCACGCCGACCAGGCCGTCCTCGGTCTCGATGACCAGGGTGACGTAGTTGCGCCCGGGTGAGCAGACGACCACCCGGGCGTCGGTGATCTTCACCTGCGACTACTTCATGCCCTCGATCACCGAGAGCACCTTCTTGGCGCCGTCGGCCGGACTGGTCTTGCCGAAGAGCACGTCGGTGGACACGGTGGTGTACTCGGCGCTGAACCCGGAGGCGTTGGCCGGGGTCACCTGGGGCGGCGGCACCAGTTCCGGGGCGATCGCCTGGGAGAACTCGAGCGCCACCTTGGCCTGCGGATCCAGCAGCGGTGCGATCTCCTGCTGCACCGCCGGGATCGCCGGGATGCCGCGCTCGGTGGTGAGCACCTTGGTGGCGGCGGGATCGGTGAGCAGGAAGTCGACCAGCTTGGCGGCGGCCTCCTGTTGCTCCGACCGTGCGGACACCGACCAGTACATCGACGCCTTGTTGACCATCTTCGGCGACTCACCGGTCGCCTGCGACGGGAGCCGGAGCAGCTTCATCTCGGTGCCGCTCGCCGCGCCGAACGCGGAGATCTGGGTGTGGAACAGCAGGTGGAAGGCCGCCTTGTTGGTGGCGAACAGCGAGGCATCCAGAGGCGCGTTGATGTTCTCCACCTGGAGCGAGGCCTGAGGTGTCGCCTTCGTGGCGACCAGCTTGTTGGCGTAGTCGAAGAAGCTGGTAAGCGTCGCTTCGCTGATGCCGGGCCCGCTGGTGGGCCAGACCTCCTCACCGCGCTGGCGGGTCCACGCGCCCAGCTCGCCGGCGCCGGTGCCGAAGTTGTCCAGGCCCCAGACACCCTCGGACCCGAGCTTCTCGCTGACCTGCGCGGCCGTCTGGGCCAGCTCGTCCCAGGTCCAGGTCTTGTCGTCGGGCATCGACACGCCGGCCTTCTCCAGCACCGAAGGGTTGACCGCCACCGAGAAGTTCGCGACGCCGATCGGAGCGCCGACCAGCGTGCCTTCCACCTTGCCGGTGTCGAGGACCTTGGGATCCATCGCCGACAGGTCGAGGTTGTCCTTGGCCGTGTCCAGGTCAAGCAGGGCCCCGCGGGCGCCGTACGCGGCGATGTAGGACTCGTCCATCTGGATGACGTCCGGGGCGTCGTTCGCCGCCGTCGTGGTGGCGAGCTTCTCCCAGTAGGAGCCCCACTCGCTGTTCTCGATCGTGAGCTGGATGTTCGGGTTCGCCGCGGTGAAGGCGTCCGCGGCCTCTCGGGTGAGCCGGAGCCGCGAGTCGTTGCCCCAGGTGGAGACCCGCAGCGTCACCGCGTCGCCGGAGTCGGACTGGGACTGGCCCTCACCCTGGTTCGGAGCGCATGCGGCCGGGACCAGTAGGCACAGGAGTACGAGGAGAGCCGCGCGGACCCGACTCCGGCCGGAGAAGCCGGCTGTCGCCCCGGGAAGTCCCGTCGCGAGCGCCCGGGCCGGCGCTCCGCGTCGTTGCGGTCGGGTTGGGAGGGAGGTCATGCTGTGGGCCTTTCTCGGGAGATGGCGGGGTCGGCGAGCGGGCGGCTCAGGTGGCGATGCCGGCACTCATGCGTTCGGTGATCAGGTCGGCGGGCAGGCCGCCGTTGAGGCTGGCGTAGAAACGGCTGTCCGGCGTCAGGTCCCGTCGGGATACCGTCTCCCGCTCGAT
>DASQVF010000253.1:0-2417 GCA_035640915.1 Propionibacteriaceae bacterium | reverse complement strand
ACCGCCTTCGCCGGCTGGGACGTCTACTACGCGGCCAAGTCGTTCCTCTGCACCACCGTCGCTCGTTGGGTGAGCGAGGAGGGCCTGGGCATCGACGTCTGCACCGGCGGCGAGCTTGCCGTGGTCCAACGAGCCGGAGTGGACCTGCGCCGGGTCGGCCTGCACGGAAACAACAAGAGCGTGGCCGAGCTCCGCCAGGCGCTCACCGCGGGCGTGGGCCGGATCATCGTCGACTCACCGGTCGAGATCGCCCGGCTGGCCAACCTCGCCGCCGAGCTGGGCGTCCGGCCGCGGGTGATGGTCCGGGTGACCACCGGCGTCGAGGCTCACACCCACGAGTACATCGCCACCGCGCACGAGGACCAGAAGTTCGGTTTCTCGATCGCTGGGGGCGCGGCCGCCGCGGCGCTGCTGTCCTGCGCTGAGCAGCCGGCACTGGACCTGGCCGGCATCCATTCCCACATCGGCTCGCAGATCTTCGACGCCGAGGGCTTCGAGGTGGCCGCCCGGCGGACCTTGCGGCTGCACGCGGAGTTCGCCCAGCGGACCGGCACCGCACTGCCGGAGCTCGACCTCGGTGGTGGCTTCGGCATCGCCTACACCAGCGCCGACTCCCCGTCCACCCCACAACAGCTGGCCACCGCACTCGGCGAGATCATCGAGCACGAGTGCGCCGGGCTCGGCATCGACGTCCCACACCTGTCCATCGAGCCCGGCCGGGCGATCAGCGGTCCCAGCACGTTCGCGCTCTACGAGGTGGGCACCGTCAAGCCGGTCGAGCTGGACGGCGGGGCCAGCCGGCTCTACGTTGCCGTCGACGGCGGGATGAGCGACAACATCCGCACCGCGCTGTACGCCGCCGAGTACTCCGCCACCCTCGCCTCCCGCCGCTCGGCCGCCCCGCCGGTGCTGTGCCGGGTGGTCGGCAAGCACTGTGAGGGCGGAGACATCCTGGTCCGCGACGAGTTCCTGCCCGCCGACATCGCCCCCGGCGACCTGATCGCGGTGCCGGCCTCCGGCGCGTACAGCCGCTCCATGGCCAGCAACTACAACCACGTCCCGCGACCACCGGTGGTCGCGGTCCGCAACGGCCACCCGACCACGCTGGTCCGTCGGGAGACAATCGAGGACCTGCTCGCACTGGACGTCGGATGAGGAAGAATGTGTCCGCTGTCCGACACGAAAGCCGCCTGAGATGACCCTGACCGCCACCCTCCCCGAGCGAGCCACCGAGATCGACTCGACGACGCCGCTCCGCGTCGCCCTGCTCGGATGTGGCACCGTCGGATCCGAGGTGGCCCGGCTGATCATCGGGCAGGCGGACGACCTCCGCGCCCGGATCGGCCGGCCCCTGCAGCTGGTGGGCATCGCGGTGCGGCGGGCCGGTCGGGAGCGGCCGGGCATCGACCCGGCGCTGTTCACCACCGACGCGGAGGCGCTGGTGGCCCGCGAGGACGTGGACCTGGTGATCGAGGTGATCGGTGGCCTGGAGCCGGCCCGCTCGCTGATCCTGTCCGCGCTCCGGCACGGGGCCTCGGTGGTCACCGCCAACAAGGCCCTGCTGGCCGAGGACGGCGCGACGCTGTTCACCGCGGCCGAGGAGTCGTCGTCCGACCTCTACTTCGAGGCCGCGGTGGCCGGGGCCATCCCGATCATCCGGCCGCTGCGCGAGTCCCTGGTCGGCGATGAGATCACCGCGGTGACCGGCATCGTCAACGGCACCACCAACTACATCCTGGACAAGATGGACGCCGCGGGCGCCGGCTTCGCCGAGACCCTGGCCGAGGCCCAGGAGCTCGGCTACGCCGAGGCCGACCCGACGGCCGACGTCGAGGGCTTCGACGCCGCGGCCAAGGCCGCCATCCTGGCCAGCCTGGCCTTCCACACCCGGGTCACGGCGGCGGACGTGTACCGGGAAGGGATCACCGAGGTCACCTCCTCCGACATCGCCTCGGCCGCCGAGATCGGCTGCGTGGTCAAGCTGCTGGCCATCTGCCAGCTGCTGCCGCCGGCCGACCAGAGCAACGAGCGCCGCGTGTCGGTGCGGGTGCACCCGGCGATGATCCCGCGCAGCCACCCGCTGGCCGGGGTCACCGGCGCGTACAACGCCGTGTTCGTGGAGTCGCGATCGGCCGGTCGGCTGATGTTCTACGGCCCTGGCGCGGGCGGGTCGCCGACCGCGAGTGCGGTGCTCGGTGACCTGGTCACCGTGGCCCGCAACCGGGTCCGCGGTGCCGTCGGCCCGGGGGAGTCGAGCTACGCGGCCCGGCCGGTGGCCTCGATCGGCAGCGTGCTCACCCGCTACCACCTCTCGCTCGCGGTGGAGGACGTGGCCGGGGTGCTGGCCCGGATCGCGGCGGTGTTCGCCGAGCACGACGTGTCGATCCAGACCGTGCGGCAGTACGAACGCGGCGCGG
>DASQVF010000252.1:0-4495 GCA_035640915.1 Propionibacteriaceae bacterium | reverse complement strand
GCCGGGCGCCCCAGCCACGGACACAGCAACACCGTATTCCCCCCGACGCGATTCACCCAGGGTGAATCCCTCGGGGGTGACGACAGCTCACCCGGTGGCCGACGAGCCTCGTCGGGAAGAGGCCGAGCTCGACAGCACGGCCGGACGACGACAGCCCGAGCACCAGAGGTCAACGATGCCGCACCTCGGGGCCGACCCCGAGATCGGCCGATTTGCCGGTAAGGAAACCAGCGCGTGACTAGCCCTGATGGTCGAATGTCGGTTCTGGCTCAGCCGGCGACCGGCTGAAGAGCGACCGCCTCGTTGACGAAGCCGGCGACGACCTCGTGCACCTGGTCGCGATCGTGCTCGTTCAGCACGTCGTGCAGGTCCCCGGGGAAGGTCCGGATCTGGGCGCGTGGCAGCTGGGCGGCCGACCGCCGAGCCACCTCCACCGGCACCACCGGATCCGACTCGCCGTGCACGAACAGCACCGGCACATCCGGGCGGCCCTGGTCCAGACCGGCACCGATCTCGGTCAGGGCGGCGTACGCACCGAGCAGGGTCTCCCGGCGGAACCCGCCCTTCCAGGTGAGCGGGTCGTACAGCAACGCGTGCACATAGTCCGGCTGGGTGCTCATCCACTCGGTCGGATCACCCGCCTCCGTCTCAGCCTCGCCCGAGACCAGGACGTCTTCGACCCAGTCCAGCGGGCGGATCGGGGCTCCTGACAAGACGACCGCCTGGGCGATCTCCGGCGAGCGCTGAGCCAGCAGGATCGCCGCCTCCGCCCCGCCCGAGTGGCCGATGAGCACGAGAGGGCTGTCGGGGTGCGCCTGGCGCACCAGCGCCGCCAGGATCCGGGCGTCGTCGACGTAGTAGTCCCACGAGGCGATGAGGGCGCGTTCGCCCTCGCTGCGGCCGTGGCCGACCGCGTCCATGGCGTGCACGGCGTGGCCCTCCGCGGTGAGCCGTCGCGCCAGCGGGGCGTACAGGCCGAGGTGCTCGCCGTACCCGTGCAGCAGCACGACGGCGCCGCGGACCTCGCCGTCCGGCAGCCAACGGTCGTGGAAGATCCGGCCTTGCGAGCCGATGAAGTAGGGCATGATCTCTCTCCCATCGAGTAGGGGTGGTGTGGCGGATGCCGATGCCCTGAGCCTGCCGCCGGGCCCTGTCGGCGGCCTTTCGTTCCGCTGTCTGCTGAATGACAGGGAGCCCGTGCCAGACTGAAGAAAATCGCGTCGAGGTTGCCCGATGACCCTGTTCCGGTTGCTCGGTCCGCTCGAGGTCGAGCACGACGATGGTCCGATCGCGCTCGGAGGCGAGCGGGCGCGGGCGCTGCTCACCGCCCTGCTGCTGCAGCCGAACTCGTTGGTCCCGGCGTACCGGCTGATCGAGGTGCTCTGGCCCAACGCAACGCCGGATAATCCGGAGAACGCCTTGCACCAGGTTGTGGCCCGGTTGCGCAGCCGGCTCGGCCCGCTTGGCCGGTGCCTGGTGACCCGACCCCCCGGCTACCTCATCGAGGCAGAGCCAAGCCTGATCGACACTGAACGCTTCGAAGCGGCGTACCGGGAGGCCCGCAGCAGGTCGATCCAGAACCCGGCCGGTGCCGCCGTGCTGCTAGATGAGGCGCTGGCGCTGTGGCGTGGGCCGGCGTACGCGGAGTTCGCTGATGGCTTCGCGCGGTCGGCGGCCACCCGGTTGGAGGAGCTCCGGCTGGCCGCGTACCAGGATCGGGCCGCGCTGGCCCTGCGATGCGGCGCCGTCTTTGAGGCGGTCACGCGGGCGCGTCAACTCACCGAAGCCGAACCCCTACGGGAGCGGCCCGTCGAGCTGTTGATGCAGGCACTGTACGCCGACGGCCGGACCAGCGACGCGCTGGAGGCCTACCGCGCCTACCGGGACCGGCTCGCCGACGAGCTCGGCCTGGACCCGAGCGCCGAGCTGGCTCAGCTGGAGAGCCGGATCCTGCGCGATGAGGTGGAGCGTCCCCGACCGGCGTCCAGATCTTCCTCGCCGCAGGCGGGTCGGCCACGGCAGCTGCCGTGGCGGCCGGGATCAATGCTCGGCCGGGAGCGCGAGCTGCAGCTATTGCGAGACTGTTTGGCCGAGCGACGGCTGGTCACCGTGGTCGGCCCGGGCGGGGTCGGCAAGACCCGGCTAGCCCTCGAGGTGGCCCATCAGCTGGCTGCCCAGGGGACCTCGACATGGTGGGCCGATCTGACCACCGTGACCCCGGAGCGGGTGGTCGCGTCCCTCGCGACGGCCCTCGGCGCGGAGATCCCGGTTGACCCGGAGCCCGCCGGGTCACTGATTGTGGCCTTGGCCGCCGCCTACCGGGGCCTGATGGTGCTGGACAATGCGGAGACTGTCCTGGCCGAGCTGGCGCCGGTAGTTGAGCAGCTGGCGGATGCGGCGCCCCAGCTGACGATCCTGGCCACGAGTCGGGAACGGCTGGCAGTCGGGCCGGAGCACGTCCACATCCTCAGTCCGCTGACCCTGCCGGAGGTCGCCGACCGGGAAAACCCCGCCGTCCGGCTTTTCCTCGAACGAGCCCCAGCACTCGAGCCGGACCGGCTGTCCGCCGACGAGGTGGACGTCGTCGCCGACATCTGCCGCCGGCTGGACGGGCTGCCGCTCGCCATCGAGCTGGGCGCGGCCCAGACTCGGTCGTTCGGTGTGCGCGAGCTGGCCGACCGGCTCGACCAGGTCTTGGACCTGACCGGAGGCCGACGGACCGCCGACGCCCGGCACCGGACGCTGCGCACAGTTGTGGACTGGTCGTACGGGCTGCTCACCGAGGATGAGGCGCAGCTGTTCGCGCAGCTGAGTGTCTTTCCCGGGCGGTTCTCGCTCGACCAGGTGGAGGCTGTGTGCGCGGCCGCGGGACGTCCTGACCTGGCGTCGCAGCTGGTCCGGCTGGTCGAACAGTGCATGGTGCAGTCGGCGTCTGGGCGGTTCTGGCTGTTGGACACCTTGCGGGCGTACGCGAGCGAACGGCTCGATCAGGCCATGCGGCAGCGGTTGCGGGAGCGCCATGCGCACGACACGGCCGCCCGGGTCTCCGCACTCCGACCCGGGCTGCGCGGACCGGAGGAGGCGGTCGCGGTCGCCGCCGTCAACGAGTTGGAGGCCGACCTGCAGGTCGCATGGGCGTACGCGGTCGAGCATGACAGAGCCCTGGGCATCCAGCTGGCGGCCGACATTTTTGACTACGCATACCTCCGGCAACGGGGCGATCTGATGGCCTGGGGATTGACGGTGGCCGCCTGGGACATCGAGCACCCCGGGCTGCCCCGGGCCCTGGCCCTCGCCGCAACCGCCGCCTGGGCTGCCGGCCGGCTGGTCGAGGCGGCGGAACTGGCGGAGCGGGGGGTGAAGGCGGCCGGCGGGTTGGAAGCGCCGGAGGCCGCGCTGGCCATCTTGCAGTTGGGGAACCTCGCGATGTTTGCGGGACGCTCTGACGAGGCCATCGCCTACTTCCGCCGCGGAGCTCGGCTGGAACGAGCTGGCGGCAACCAAACGATCGCCCTGATGGATGAGATCTCGGTCTGCCAGGCCCAGAGCTACGACGCCGGACACGTCGCCGAAGCCGCCGCGTCGATCGGTCAACTACTCGAACGGGCCCGCGCCAACGGCAACCCGAGCTGCCTGACCTGGGCGCACTACATCGACGGGGAGATCAAACATGCCCTCGGCGATCTTCCCGGAGCCCAGGAGGCCTACCGAGCGGCAATCGCCGCCGGGGCCGAGGCGGAGAGCCGGCTGTTGGTCACTCTCGCCCGCAGCTCGTCGGTCACGGTGTCCGCCCAGCACGGCGCTCCGGCCGAGGCATTGGAACAGTTTCGACGAGTTGTGGACGAGTGGGAGAACATCGGCAACGAGGCGGCGCAGTGGTGGACGCTCGGCTACCTGGTGGTGCTTCTGGTGCGAGTCGGGTCGGCTCACGACGCCGCGCTGCTCGCGGGCGCGATCCTCGGCGCGCGTGAGCGGCACCCACGGTTCGGCCGCTACGAGACCGATGTCGGGCAGGCGCTCGCCGACCTTCGCCGTCGGCTCGGTCCTACTGCCGAAGCGATGCTCGCCAAAGGCGCGGCCTTGTCGTACGCCGACACGGTCGACTGCGCTCGCGCCGCGATCCGCGCCGCCCAGACCCGGGCTTGAGACCCAATGGCCAGCCCGGGACGTGGCGATCAGCGGATCACCATGGCGGCGAGCAGCGGGTAGGTCACCGCGGTGGCCACCAGGGTGAGCAGATCCCGCTGCTCGAAGCCGCCGAAGCTGGCGCCGATGGCGACGACGTGGCCGAGTTGCCAGGGGATGCCGATCTTGACCGCATTCCTGAGCAGCGCCCGCGACAGCGTGAGCGGGTGTCCGGCGGCATCCGCGACGGCCAGCCTCTCGCGCCGTTTGCCGAGCGTCGATTGGTGCGGCCCTGCCTCTTGTAGGCCCGCGATCACCGTCGCGACACTAGGAGGCAGGGCGTTGACGACGAGTACGACCCACCGGTCGC
>DASQVF010000251.1:0-5322 GCA_035640915.1 Propionibacteriaceae bacterium | reverse complement strand
GTCCACCACCTCCGTGCTGAGGAGCAGCACCGAGACCGCCGAGCCGTCCTGGCTGGACGAGCCGACCACGGCAACGGCGTCGTCCACCGTCAGGTGCCGGGCGGCCAGCGCACCCGGGTGGCGGAAGATCCGTACGCCGGCCTCGAGCAGGGCGGCGTATCCGGACCGCTGCGCGCGCTGACGGACCTTGTCGTCGGACTCGGTGCCGACGAACAGCTCGACCAGCACGCCGCGCCGCACGGCGGTGGCGAGCGCGGCGAGGAGCGAGTCGTCCGGCACCAGAAAGGGGCAGGTCATCGCCAGCCGGCTGCGGGCGCCGTAGACCAGCGAGGTGATCATCGGCAGCTGGTTCCCGCTCGGTAGCCCCGGACCGCTGGCCAGTACCTGGCCGACCACTCCGTCCCGGTACGCCGGCGGCATCGTGAGGAGCTCACGAGGCAGCTGCTCGGCTCGCTCCAGGTACCAGTCGGCGGCGAAGACGACCGACAACGAGTGGGCCAGCGGTCCGTCGACCCGGAACGCGAGCTCGGGACCGCGCCTTCCGTTCGACGCCGGGCCGGAGCCGGCGTTGGTCGGCGTTCGCAGCGACGAGCCGCCGAAGGCCACCCGGCCGTCGACGACCAGCAGGTTGCGGTGCGAGTGCCGGGCGGCGGGTGCCGTAGGACGCTCCACCCCGCTGCCGTCCAGACGAGTCATCAGGGTCGGGTACCCGGGATGCCGGGCCGAGGCCTTGGCGTC
The DNA here is from genome assembly GCA_035640915.1 of Propionibacteriaceae bacterium. Classification (GTDB taxonomy): domain Bacteria; phylum Actinomycetota; class Actinomycetes; order Propionibacteriales; family Propionibacteriaceae; genus Microlunatus. The sequence goes on along the minus strand of DASQVF010000251.1, from coordinate 4,584 downwards.
GTACGACAGCCGCACGCAGACGCCCCGCTGCCGGGCCGCCACCAGGGCGGTGACCAGCGGTTCGGTGATGTCGTCCCAGGTCAGCGCGGCGCACTCCAGATGGACGAACCGCTTCGCCTCCGCGACCGCGGCGACCATCGCCGCGGTCACGGCGTGGTCGTCGGCGTACAGCTGCACCCGAGTGCCGGCCACCGGGTCGAGCCAGCCCAGCTTGGCGTTGAGGGCGAGCACACCGCGTAGCCAGTCCGGACCGGTCGCCTCGGCGGGCAGCGGCGGATAGGTGTTGTTGTGCAGCACGATCATCCCGGCCTGCGCCTCGGTCTGCACCCGGGGCCGCCGACGCAGAGCTCGACCGCCGGCCAGGCCGAACACCACCAGCCCGACGAGAGGCACGAAGAAGATCACCAGGAGCCAGGCCGTTCCGGCCGCGGCGCGGCGGCGCTCGGGGACGAGTCCGAGCGCGATCACCTTGACGAGCAGGTCGACCAGAACCAGCACGACGAGAACCAGGAACGGAACGTAGAGCCGGTCGGGCACTCGGCACACTCTACGAGGCGTGACGTGCGCCGAAGTAATCCTGTGGCGTGGCCCTGGTCACGCCGGGTAGCGGCCGACTCGATCTTGACGAGGGAGGCCCGGAGCACGATCGTCGTGCCGTGAGGACACGAGGAGCGACATCATCGACGGCCTGAGCTCGCTCGCCCGGCTGGTTCCCGGTGAGACCCGCTCCATCAGCGCTGAGAACCCGAGCGGCGCCCCCGGCGGCGGGGCCCGGGCCACCGTGGGTACCGGCGCCCACGCCGCCCGCGAGCTCGGTCCCGGGTGGAAGGTGTCACCCAGCATCGACGTCGGCGCGGGCGAGACGGCGGACCTGGCGGTGATCGACGGACCGGGCGAGATCCGGCACATCTGGCTCACCACGCACGCGTCGAACTGGCGCTCGCTGATCCTGCGGGCGCACTGGGACCAGAGTGCGGAGCCGGCGATCGAGGTGCCGGTCGGCGACTTCTTCGGTCAGGGTTGGGGAGTCTTCGCCCAGCTGTCGTCGGTGCCGGTCGCGGTCAACCCGCACGGTGGGTTCAACTGCTACTGGCCGATGCCCTTCCGCTCCGGCGCTCGGCTGAGCCTGGAGAACACCGGCGAGGGGTCGGCCCGGGTCTACTTCTCGGTCACCTATGTCACCGGCGAGCCGGCGGGGGACAGCTATCTGCACGCGCAGTGGCGTCGGAGCAACCCGGTCGCTCCCGGCGGGCCGCATGTCCTGCTCGACGAGGTGACCGGCCGCGGCCACTACGTCGGCACCTACCTGGCCTGGGGCGTGAACAGCAGCGGTTGGTGGGGTGAGGGGGAGATCAAGTTCTACCTCGACGACGACGACGAGTTCCCGACGATCTGCGGCACCGGCACCGAGGACTACGTCGGCGGCGCCTGGAACTTCGACGTACCCGGTCAGGGCTACACCGCGTACAGCACGCCTTATCTCGGCCTGCACCAGATCCTGCGGCCGGACGGCCTGTACGCCAGCCAGCAGCGCTTCGGCCTGTACCGGTGGCACGTCCTGGACCCGATCACCTTCGCGTCCCGGTTGCGGGTCGACATCCAGGCGCTCGGCTGGCGTAGCCGGGACCGCTACCGGCCGCTGCAGGACGACATCGCCTCGACGGCGTACTTCTATCTCGACTCGCCCGCCACCGCGCGGCCGGAGGCGCCGACGGCGGACGCGATGGAGATCGGCTGACCGTTGCGACCTGACCTTGTCGAAGGGCGGATCAGGTGACCGGGCGGTTGCGGTAGCGGGTGACGAGCTCGCGGCTGGCCACCTGCATCCGCACCGGCGGCAGCCCGCGGGCGATCAGGGCCAGGTCGTCGACGACCATGTCGCCGATCTGCGCGAACGCCGCCGGGATGCCACCCGCGCGATGGGCCGAGAGCACCAGCCCCTCCAGCGAGCGTGCCGGGTCGTCGGGCGGCACCGGCTCAGTCGGCCAGACGTCGACCGCGGCCAGGAACTGGCCGTCCGCCACCCGGCGCAGCAGCGCGCCGTAGTCGACCACGGCGGCCCGGCTGACCAGGATCAGCCGGGCACCGGAGCGGACCTGGGCCAGCCCGGTGTCGCCCAGCAGGTGCTCGCTCTCCGCGGTCACCGTGGCGAGCACGAAGACGAACTGGCTCGTCTCGAGCAGCTCCGGCAACGGGCTCGGCGTCGCCCCCTGCTCGGTGATCACCGCGTCGGGCAGCCACGGATCGTAGATCCGCACGGTCGGCCGGAACGGCTGGAGCAACCGGTGCAGCGCCCGCCCGAGGTTGCCGAAGCCGACCAGGCCGACGTCCGCCCCGGTGAGCAGGATCGAGTCGGCGGTCGAGGCGGAGACGTAGCGCTCCCGCCCGGCACGGAAGGCCCGGTCCTCTCGCGAGATGCCGCGGGCGAGGTCGAGCGCGAGGGCCAGCGCGTACTCGGCGACAGCGGTGGCGTACGCCGGGCCGCAGGCCAGGACATGGACGCCCTGGGCGAAGCAGCCGGCGTAGTCGACGTTGGGGAAGAAGTTGCCCTCAACGTTGAGCACGGCCCGCAGCCGGGCCGCCCGGGCGAGCCGCTCCGCCGGCAGGTCCGGTTGGCCGATGATCGCGAACGCCCCTGGCAGCAGAGCGTCGAAGCGCTCCTCGACGCCCGGCTCCTCGTCCAGGACGTGCACCTCGTACGCCGCCCTCAGCGCGGCCAGCGCGTCGGCGGTGAAGATGCGCTCGACGCTCTGCGGAGCGGGGCGGAGGATCACCAACGGCTTGTTCATGCCCCCATCCTTGCGGTGGCTGAGAGGATCGCCCAGTGACATCCAACGCCGCGGCGCCGGCTGGGCTGGGCCCGTACGCCGCCGCGGCCCTGGTCTTCGGCGCCTCGGCGGCGGTGCTCGTCGTGGAGCTGGTCGCTCTCCGGCTTCTCGCGCCCTACTTGGGGCTCACCCTGGAGACCAGCACCATCGTCATCGGTTCGGCCCTGGCCGCCATCGCCGCCGGGTCGTGGGCCGGGGGGCGGCTCGCCGACGCAGTCCCGCCCCGGCGGCTGCTCGGACCGCTGCTGGCCATCTCCGGGGTGGCGGTGGCCGCCACCCCGCCCCTCGTGCGGGTGACCGGCTCGCTGCCGGGGGGCACGCTCCTGCTGATGATCGTCGCCGGCCTCGGCATCGTCGTCCCGGGCACATTCCTCTCGGCCATCACGCCGATGGTCACCAAGCTGCGGCTGAACACCCTCGACCAGACCGGGCGGGTGGTCGGCCGACTGTCCGGCATCGGCACCGTCGGGGCGATCGTCGGCACGGTGGTCACCGGCTTCATCCTGATCTCCCGGGTGCCGGTCAGCGGGATCATGATCGGGTTGGGCATCACGCTGATCGTCGCCGCGGTCGCGGTCGAGCTGCGCTTCCGGAGCTGGCGCTGGGCCGCGGTGCCGGCCGTCCTGATCGGCCTCAGCGGGGTAGGGGCCGCGGTGGCGCCCGGCGGCTGCGACGCCGAGACGGCGTACCACTGCGCGGTGGTGGTCGACGACGCCGAGCGGCCCACCGGCCGGGTGCTGCTGCTGGACGGGGCGCCGCACTCCTACGTCGACCTGGCCGACCCGACCCACCTGGAGTTCGCCTACGCCAAGGGCGTGGTAGCGGCGATCGACGCCGCGTTCCCGCCCGGTCGGCCGCTGCAGGCGTACCACCTCGGGGCCGGCGCGCTGACCCTGCCGCAGTACCTGGCGCAGACCCGGCCGGGGACCGCCAGCGTGGTCTCCGAGATCGACCCCGGCGTGGTGGCGATCGACCGCGAACGACTCGGCTACGACCCGGACCGGGGCATCGAGGTGCGGGTCGAGGACGGCCGGCTCGGCCTGACCCGGCTGCCCGCCGGCAGCCAGGACCTGGTGGTCGGGGACGCCTTCGGCGGTATCAGCGTGCCCTGGCACCTGACCACGCGGGAGGCCGTTCGCGAGATCGAGCGGGTGCTGACCGGCGACGGAACCTACGTGGTGAACATGATCGACCGCGGACCGCTGGCCTTCGCCCGCGCCGAGGTGGCGACCCTGCGCAGTGAGTTTCCCCATGTCGCCCTGATGGCCCGGACGGACACCCTCGCCCGGACCGGTGGCGGCAACCTCGTCGCGGTCGCTTCACCGGCGCCGATCGACACCGCCGGGATCGCGTCGCGGCTGGCCGGCACCGACACCGGCTGGGGTGTGATCACCGGGGCGGAGCTGGACGCCTGGGTGGACGGCGCACCGGTGCTCACCGACGACTACGCCCCGGTCGACCAGCTGCTCACCCCGTACGTGGAGCGCTGATCCCGGGACGTGCCCTGACGCTGGCGGGGATGGCCGTCGCCTGGCTGACGCCGAAAACGACCGGGACTAGCGAGCGCGCGGCCGCCCTCCCTGATTTCCTGCCCCGCGTTTCACCAGTGGCCGGCGTGTCGCGTCATTCCCGGGGCACTGGCGGTCGTTTCTCAGGTCAGCCGCGAGACCCCTTCGGTTGCTCCGCCCACCCTGCAGCGAGAGGGGTGGCCAGGGTCGCCCTGACTACCTGCCCCGAGTGAGCTCAGAAAGCCGCG
>DASQVF010000250.1:0-5842 GCA_035640915.1 Propionibacteriaceae bacterium | reverse complement strand
TGGTCGACGCCGTGGCGGCGGCCGAGTCGGTGCGCTGAGCGGCGGCTGAACCGTCGCTGCTCCACATCTGTTCCTGTAGCGATACCTACTTTGCAACCTGGGTATCGCCGGTGGAAGTCACGTGCACGTGAGTCCCAGGGGTGGCCGGGCGAGTGGCAGGGGTGGCCGAGTTCCAGGGGTGGCCGGGGCCGTGTGGCAGAAGAAGGCCGTCGTGGACGTGGCGGCTAGGTCGGCTCGCCCAACAGCTGCCGGGCCAGCAGGGTGCCGGCCGCCGTAGCGATCGGGAAGACCAGGACCCCGACGAACGGGATCGCCAGCAGCAGGAACGTGGGCACCGCAAATCCCAGCACGCGGGCCCGGTGCTTGCGCATCGCCGCGCGCCGCTCGGCCAGGGTGAGCACGGTGAAGGAGATGACCATCACCAGGACCAGCCCGCCGATCAGCGCCACGCCGACCAGCACGTCGATCGTGTTGGAGAGATTCGGCGACCAGGCGTCCGCGAACGGCGTCAGCCACTCGACGATCCGCTCGAGCTGCAGGATCACCACGACCAGCACGGCGATGAAGATCACCGACGTGATCGCCGGCGGGATCGCGCCCAGACCGAACAGCCGAGGCCGCCGCGCGATCAGGCCCAGTCCACGGGGCAGCAACGCCGCCCCGGCGACGAACTCCCCAACCACTCCGGCCACGCCGCGACCCTAGCGAACCTCAGCGGTCACGGCGGTGTCTGGATGGCATGAAGCTCCGTCGGATCCTCCTCGCCCTCCTGCTCGCGCTCCTCGCCGTGGGTGTCGCTCCTCGGTCGGCGTACGCGGGCGGACCGACCAGCGTGCTGATGGTAAGCCCGGACCAGCAGCAGGCGCGGGCCGCTTACAACAGCGACTCCGTGTACGCGGCGCTGATGGCCGCGGTGGGTGAGGGCCAGACCGGACCCGACGCGCCCCCGGCCGGGCTGGCCACCGGCGGCGGCGAGGACGTGCGGCTCACCTGGCTGATCCACGACATCCAGGTCTGGCGGATCGACCGGATCCACCTGACCAGCGAGAACGGGATGTGGATCGAGACGGTCGTCGATCACTCCGGCGAGGGTCGGAGGTTCGACGTGCCGGCGCACTGGCACCGTCCGGCGGACGAGGCCGCCCTCGCGGCGGTGCTGTCCGAGGCCGGGCTGCTGGGCGACTCCGGCGCCGGGCCCAGCAACGCGCCGGCGCCCGACACGGAGGCGGCCGTCCCGGCGCCCGGCACGCCGGTCCTCGGGTTCCTGGTCGCGGCGCTGGCCGGGCTGGTCGTCGGCGTGGCGGCGACGTTGGTCGGCGTACGGGCCCGGCAGCGTAGGCCGGCCCACTCGGCACCCCGGGTGAGCCTGTCCGGCTAGCTGGGCAGCCGCCGGCACTGATCCGGCCCTAGGGCCGGGCGTCGCGTACGGCCTGCCCCTTGGCCTCCGCGGCCACGCGCAGCTGGTCCTGGAACTCGGCCATCCGCTGCTGCAGGTCCGGGTCGGCGGCGGCCAGGATGCGCACGGCGAGCAGACCGGCGTTGCGGGCGTTGCCGATGGCGACGGTGGCGACGGGCACTCCGGCCGGCATCTGCACGATTGACAGCAGCGAGTCCATCCCGTCGAGGTACTTCAGCGGTACCGGGACCCCGATGACCGGCAGCGGGGTGACGGCGGCCAGCATCCCCGGGAGGTGGGCCGCGCCACCGGCGCCGGCGATGATCACCGCCAGGCCGCGGTCGGCGGCGCCTCGGCCGTAGTCGATCATCGTGTCGGGCATCCGGTGTGCCGACACCACGTCGGCCGCGTAGGGAACCTCGAACTCGGCCAGCGCGGTGGCCGCCGCCGACATGACCGGCCAGTCGGAGTCCGAGCCCATCACGATGCCCACGCGGGCGATGGCCCCTGAGCCTGTCGAAGGGTCAGGCATCCGGATCTCCCATCAGGTACGCCGCTGCGTGCCGGGCGCGGCGGCGGACCCGGTCGAGGTCGTCGCCGACCGCGGTGACGTGTCCGACCTTGCGACCGGGCCGGACCTGCTTGCCGTAGAGCTGCACGCGCAGCCGGCGGTCCCGGGCGAAGCAGTGCAGCAGTGCCGAGGACAGGTCCTCGACGGACCCGCCGAGCACGTTGTGCATCACCGTCCACTCGGCCCTAAGACCCGGGTCCCCCAGCGGCAGGTCCAGCACGGCCCGCAGGTGGTTCTCGAACTGGGAGGTGTAGGCCCCGTCGATGGACCAGTGCCCGGTGTTGTGCGGGCGCATGGCCAGCTCGTTGACCACCACCGACCCGTCGGCCCGCTGCATCAGCTCCACCGCCAGCATCCCGACCACGCCGAGCTCGGCGGCGATGGTGAGGGCCAATCGCTCGATCTCGACCGCCGACGTCTCGGTCATGTCGGGTGCGGGGGTGATGGTCTCCACGCAGATGCCGTTGCGCTGGATCGACTGGGTGATCGGGTACGCCGCCGCCTGTCCGGACGGCGACCGGACGACCAGCGCGCTCAGCTCGCGGGCGAAGTCGACGAACTCCTCCGCCATCACCGGTACGCCGTCGGCCCGGCCGGCGAACGGCTGCTCCGCGGCCTCCGGCCCGTCGATCTTCCAGACCCCGCGCCCGTCGTAGCCGCCGCGGGCGACCTTGGCGACCACCGGCCAGCCGTGCTCGTCGGCGAAGGCGACCAGCGCGTCAGCGTCCGGCACCACCCGGTAGGCCGGGCAGGGTGCCCCCATGGCGCTCAGCCGGTCCCGCATCACGGCCTTGTCCTGGGCATGCACCAGCGCGGCCGGCCCTGGTCGGACCGCCACTCCGGCCGCCTCCAGGTCGCGCAGCAGCCCGGTCGGCACGTGCTCGTGGTCGAAGGTGACCACGTCACAGCTCTCGGCGAAGGCCCGCACCGTGTCGTGGTCGGTGTAGTCGCCCACGATCACGTCGTGCACCACGGTGGCCGCTGACACGTCCGGTCCCTCGGCCAGCAGCCGGACCCGCACGCCGAGCCCGACCGACGCCACGTACATCATCCGGGCCAGCTGGCCGCCGCCGATGATGCCCACGACATACGGGCGGGAAGTCACGTCCGGCAGCGTAGCCGTCACGGCATCCGGAAGATCACCGAGCGCTGCACGACGAAGTTCACCGTGGTGGCCACCCCCTGGGCGACCACGAAGCCGATCACCTGGACCGGCAGCCGGTCCAGTCCCTGGGCGGTCAGTAGGGTGAACAGCAGGCTGAACAGGCCCACCTGCAGGGCGAAGGTCAGCGCGTACAGCAGCACCACGGCCAGGAACCGGCCGTGCGAGTGCGGGACGCGGAAGGTCCAGCGCCGGTTGATCAGGTACGCGGTGGTGGTGCCGGCGACGAAGGACGCGGCCTTGGCCGTCGTGTGACCGAGGCCCAGCTGCATCAGCAGCACCAGCAGCCCGAAGTCCACGATCGCCGACAGCCCACCGGCGACCACGAACCGGGTCAGCTGGACCCGGAGCGGCAGGGCCGGGTTGGCCACCTCAGTCATCGGCCCCGCCCCAGGACGGCCACTGCGGCGCGCGCTTGGCGTTGAACGCCGCGACGCCCTCGTGCCGGTCGGCGGAGAACGCGGCCTCGCGCCAGGCCTGGTCCTCCAGGTCCAGACCGGTCGCCAGGCCGCTCTCCAGGCCGTCGCGGACGGCACGCTTGGCGGCCCGCAGGCTCACCGGGGAGTGCCGGGCGATCCCGGCGGCGAGCTCGCGGGCGGCCGGCCAGGCAGTCCCGGCCAGCACCATCCGGTCGACCAGGCCGAGCCGCCAGGCCTCCTCGCCGCCGATCCGGCGGCCGGTCAAGATCAGGTCGAGGGCGCGGTTGCGACCGATCCGGCGGGACAAGAGCTGCGTGCCTCCACCGCCCGGCACCAGCCCGAGGCCCACCTCCGGCAGCCCCAGCGTCGCCGTCTCGGCCGCCACGACCAGGTCACAGGACAGGGCGAGCTCGCAGCCGCCGCCGAGGGCGAACCCCTCCACCGCGGCCACCGTCGGCATGCCGAGCTCCCGCACCGACGCGAACGCCTCGACGAACACCGCCCGCTGGGCGCGCAGCTGGTCGTCGTCGAGCCGGTTCCGCTCCTTGAGGTCGGCCCCGACGCAGAACGCCTCCGGCACCGCGCTGGCCAGCACCACGACACTGACCGCCGGGTCGGCGGCCACGGCCCGGGCCGCCTCCCCCAACCGTCTGGCCTGGTCGGTGGACAGCGCGTTCCGGGCCTCCGGCCGGTCCATCACCAGCTCGGCAACATGCCGCGCCGGCCGCTCGACGCGTACGGTCATGCCCGCGGGCGCGTGTTCGGGTCGCTGCCGAAGAGCAGCTGGCTGATCTCGGTGTGCACGCGCTCGGCGTCGGGCACGTCGTGCAGCGCGACCGTGCCGTCCTCGGCGGCCGTGGTCACGTTCAGGGTGCCGCAGCCCAGCATCCGGTCCAGCAGGCTGCGCTCGCTGGACACCTCGTGGATCCGGGTGAGCGGCAGGTCGGTGCCGGTCTTGTTGAAGACGCCGCGCCGAGTGATCAGCCGGCGGTTGGTGACGGTGTAGGTCGTGGTCCACCAGCGCAGCCACGGCGCCAGGACCAACCAGCAGAACAGCACCAACCCGATCCCGGAGATCACCAGTGGTCCGACCGGGGAGTAGGCCGGCGGCATCAGGGCGATGCCGACGCCGACCGCGACCCCGATAACCAGCAGCGCGAGGAGGGGCAGCAGCAGGGCCTTGGCGTGGGTCCGGGTGTGGATGACCACGTACTCGTCGTCGCCCAGCATCCGGGCCGGCAGTGACACGCAGGTCAGCGTACGTGGCTGACATCTCCGGCGCCGAAGATCCGGGTCGCGTCGGACGTCTCGACCACCAGGCGGCCGGCGGCGTCGATGTCGGTCGCGGTCCCCTCGACCGCACCGTCCGGCCCGAGCTCGACCCGGACCGGGCGGCCAAGTGTGGCCGAGCGGCGCCGGTAGGCCCGGACCAGCCAGGAGTCGTCCGGCGCCGCCTCCCAGCGCCGGAGGAGCAGCTCGTAGGCGGCCAGCACCGTGGCTACCGTGCTGGTCCGGCTCGGCGTCGGCCGACCGGCGGCGGAGCACTCGATCGCGATTGAGGTGGCGGTGGGCACCGGTAGCTCCTCCGGCCCGAGGTGGGTGTTGATGCCCATCCCGACCACGCACGCCGGTCCGGCAGACGCCTCGACCCGCTCGGCGAGGATGCCGGACACCTTGCGGTCGCCGATCAGGACGTCGTTGGGCCACTTGAGCCGGACGTCCAGCTCGGCCGCCCGGCTCAGCCCGTCGGCCACCGCCAGGCCGGTGAGCAGCGGGAGCCAGCTCCACCGGGCCGGGTCGACGCCGTCCGGGCGGAGCAGCACCGACATCGCGATGCTCGACCCCGGCGGGGCGGCCCACGTCCGGCCCAGCCGCCCCCGGCCGGCCGACTGGTAGTCGGTGAGCAGCACGGTGCCCGGCCCGGCCCCGGCCCGAGCCGCCGCCGCGAGGTCGGCGTTGGTGGACCCTGTCTCCGGGACGTGCTCAACCTGCCGCCACAGCCCGGCCGGCCGGACCAGCTTCCGGCGCAGCTCGGAGAGGTCGATCACGTCGCCGGCCACGACCGGACCCTAGCGCCGACAAGGACTCCGGTATCACCGCACCACCGGTCACCTCCTGCTAGGTGGAGGTGGGCCATGCACAGAACAGCCGCAGGCATCCTGGCACTACTCCTCGCGCTCGGCGGGTGCGGCGTGCCGACGGGCGAGGACAGCACCACGCCGCCGCCCACCACTAGTCCGACCAGCACCGCTGATCCCAGCGTGGTTCCGGCGGAGCCGGGGGCCACCTCGGTT
>DASQVF010000249.1:0-2542 GCA_035640915.1 Propionibacteriaceae bacterium | reverse complement strand
GGGGTCCGGGAGGCGCAGCTCGACGATGCGACGGACCGGGGAGCGTTACGGATTCGTCGCCGGCGGGCGGGCCGAACCGCCTGCGGCTCCGCCGGAATTGTCCGACACTGTCCGGGTGACAGGCCGAACTCTCGGAATCGTCGGTGGGGGGATCCTCGGCCTCGCCATCGGACGTGAGCTGGCTCTCCGCCATCCCTCGGCGAGCATCGTGGTCTTCGAGAAGGAGGACCACATCGGGCGGCACCAGACCGGCCACAATTCCGGGGTCGTCCATGCCGGCATCTACTACAAGCCCGGCAGCCTCAAGGCCGAGCTGTGCACGCTCGGGCGCTCGCTGCTGCAGGAGTACTGCGCGGAGCGCCACCTGCCCTACGACGAGTGCGGCAAGCTCGTGGTTGCGGTCGACGCGACCGAGATGGACCGGTTCAACACGCTGGAGGCGACGGCGCGGCAGAACGGCGTCCCGGGGCTGCGCAGAATCGACGGACAGGGCATCACCGAGGTGGAGCCGTACGCGACCGGCCTGGCCGCACTGCACTCCCCGGCGACGGCCATCACTGACTATGTCGCCATCGCGCGCGCCTACGCCGCCGACATCGAGGCCGCCGGGGGTCAGATCCACCTGTCCACGCCGGTCACCGGGATCACCCGTCGGGCCGGAGGGACCGAGGTGGTCACTCCGGAGCAGACCCATCGGGTCGACCACCTCGTGGTGTGCGCCGGACTGCAGTCCGACCGGATGTCGCGGATGATCGACGGTGCCGACGGTCCCCGCATCGTCCCGTTCCGCGGGGAGTACATGCGGGTGAACGCCGGGAAGCGCGACCTGGTCCGCGGCATGGTCTATCCGGTGCCCGATCCGCGTTACCCGTTCCTCGGGGTGCACTACACCCGCCGGGTCTACGGAGATCTCGAGGTCGGCCCGAACGCGGTGCTGGCCCTGCACCGGGACCGGTACGGACGCGCGGCGGCCAGCCCTCGTGACCTCCGCAGCCTGGTCAGCTGGCCCGGGTTCTGGCGGATGGCGCGGACCCACTGGCGCACCGGCGTGAAGGAGGTCACCGGGTCGCTGTCGGTCCGGGCCTACATGCGGATCGCGGCTCGCTACGTGCCCTCGATCGGGCCGGACGACGTCGTCCGCGCCGGCGCGGGTCTGCGGGCCCAGGCCGTCGACCGGGACGGCTCGCTGGTCGACGACTTCCGGATCAGTCAGAGCGACGGGGTCACCAGCATTCGCAACGCCCCCTCACCGGCCGCCACGTCCTCGCTGGCGATCGCCCGCTACGTGGTCGACCGGATGGAGCTCAGCCCCGTCTGAGGCCCTTCGCCGCCTCGGTCAGCGGTCGATGCTGCTCATGTCCGGGTATCGGGCCCCCACGGTCGTCGGCAGCGACTCGGTCAGCTGCTGCCGCTCGTCCGCGGTGAGGTCGACGGTGAGCGCACCAAAGTTCTCCTCGAGGTAGCGAACCCGCTTGGTGCCCGGGATCGGCACGACGTCGTCACCCTGGGCCAGCACCCAGGCCAGCGCGACCTGCGCCGGGGTGGCGCCCTTGGCCTCGGCGATCGCCCGGACGGTGTCGACGATGGCCAGGTTGGCCTGCAGCGCCTCCTCGGCGAACCGCGGGTTCCGGCGCCGGAAGTCGTCCTCCGGCAGGTCGTCGACCGTGGTGATGGCGCCGGTCAGGAACCCGCGGCCGAGCGGGGAGTACGGCACCAGCCCGATGCCGAGCTCGCGCAGGGTCGGCAGGATCTCGGCCTCCAGGTCGCGCGTCCACAGCGAGTACTCGGTCTGCAGGGCGGTGATCGGGTGCACGGCATGGGCCCGGCGAATGGTGTCGGGGGCCGCCTCGCTGAGGCCGAGGAACCGGACCTTGCCGGCCCGCACCAGCTCGGCCATGGCGCCGACGGTCTCCTCGATGGGCACCGTCTTGTCCACCCGGTGCTGGTAGTAGAGGTCGAGGTGGTCGACGCCGAGCCGCTGCAGACTCGCGTCACAGGCCGAGTGGACGTACTCCGGGGTGCCGTTGATCCGCACCCAGCTCCCGTCCTCGCGGCGCTGGTTGCCGAACTTGGTGGCCACCACCACGTCGTCCCGGCGGCCGGCGATCGCCCGGCCGACCAGGCGCTCGTTGGTGAAGGGGCCGTACATGTCGGCCGTGTCCAGGAAGCTGACGCCCAGATCGAGGGCGCGGGTGATGGTCGCGACCGCCTCGGACTCGTCGGGGGTGCCGTAGAACTCCGACATGCCCATGCAGCCCAGCCCGAGGGCGGAGACGGTCAGCGCGGCGTCGCCGGACCCCAGGGTCCGGGTGGTCAGTTGGTCGGTCGTCGACGTGGTCATGACTCCAGGCTCCATCCTGGAGTGCGCTCCAAGTCAAGGGCCTCTCAGCGGCCGGTGCCGGCCTCGCCGGTGAGCCGTTCCTCGTAGATGCCGATCTTGTAGTTGATCGCGCCCAGGTGCTCGGTGACCTTGGCCAGCGAAGCCAGCACCCGGTCCCGGTGCTGGTAGAGCAGCTCGAGGCGGGCGAGCTCGTTGCCCTCA
>DASQVF010000248.1:0-2648 GCA_035640915.1 Propionibacteriaceae bacterium | reverse complement strand
TACCTCACGCCGAACGGGCCGTCGTACCGGCTCACCGTCCGGACCGAGGACGGGCAGCCCTCGCGACTGGTCGCGCCGGTCGCCTTGCTGCGGGACGGGCGAGCGACCCTGTTCGCGTGGATACTGGCCGAGGCACCGCAGGCCGAGCTCGACGCCAGCTCGCAGCGGACCGTCGAGGCGTTGCAGAGCAAGGGATTGTTGCCATGAACCGGATCGCCGGGGATCACGGGTGGTCAGGATGACCGATCACGGCAATGGCATGACCGACCCCGGCAAGGGCGGCGACCCCACCCGCGGCTCGGCTGAGACGGGCCATCCGCTGCTGCCTGAGTTGGCGGAGTGGGACGAGGGGCTAGCGGACCCGGAGCGTTCGAGGGAGCTCCAGGCGCACCTCTCCGGGTGTCGGGAGTGCGCCGAGACCTTGACCGACCTGCGCGAGGTGACCCACCGGCTGGCCGCGGTACCGGCGCCGTCGATGCCGCCGGACGTGGCCGCCCGGCTGGCCGCGGTCCTGGCCGGCGAGGACGTCCGGCGGGAGCGCCGACAGCAGCTGCGGGTGGCGGCGGGCGGTGGCCCCGATGGGTCCGGCCCTGCCGGGTGGACGCGGCCCACGCTCGGCCGGTTCGGCGAGGACCTGCCGCGGCGGTCGCTGAAACGCCAGGCGCTGCCCCTGCTGGCCGCCGCCGCGTTCGCGGCCGCGGTGGGCTTCGGGGGGTACGTGGTCTCGGCCAGCGCCGGGCTGAACGAGCCCCCGGTGGTGGCCGCCGTCAGCAGCCGGAGCCTCGGCCCGCAGGCCGGCGCACTGGCGCGGAGTACCGACCTGGACCCGCACCGGTTCTCCCGGGCCTGGCAGTGCGCCCGGGAGGTCACCGATGGTCGCATCGTGGCCCTGGCCAGCTCTACGGTGGACGGGACGCCAGCCCTGCTGGTGTTCACCCGCACCGGTGCAACCACCCTGGTCACCGTGGTGACCGGCTGCGAGACCGGGCGGCCGCAGCCCGGCAAGTCCGCCGAGGTCTCCCGCCGTTGACGGCGGAATACGAGCGCCCGCGGGACCGTTAGCGCGGGAGTAGGGTTACGCGACACCAGCGGCCCCGCATCGGCACCCGAAAGGACCAATGAGCACCGAGACCGTACGCGACGTCATCATCGTGGGCAGCGGACCGGCCGGCTACACCGCCGCCATCTACGCCGCCCGGGCGGACCTGAAGCCGCTCCTCTTCGAGGGCTCGGTGACCGCCGGCGGCGCGCTGATGAACACCACCGACGTGGAGAACTACCCCGGCTTCCCTGACGGCGTGCAGGGCCCCGAGCTGATGGACGCGATGCGGGCCCAGGCGGAGCGGTTCGGGGCGGAGATCGTCACTGAGGACATCGTGGCGATGGACCTGACCGGCCCGCTGAAGACCGTCACCGACGGCTACGGCAACACCTTCAGCGCGCGGGCGGTCATCCTCGCGATGGGCTCGAGTTACCGTGCGCTGGGCCTGCCCGACGAGGATCGCCTGTCCGGCCACGGCGTCTCCTGGTGTGCGACCTGTGACGGCTTCTTCTTCCGCGACAAGGACATCGCGGTGGTCGGCGGCGGCGACTCGGCCATGGAGGAGGCGACCTTCCTCAGCCGGTTCGCGAAGTCGGTGACCATCGTGCACCGCCGCGACAAGCTTCGGGCCAGCAAGATCATGGCTGCCCGGGCCGAGAAGGATCCCAAGATCACGTTCGCCTGGAACTCGGCGGTCACCGGCATCCACGGCGACACATCGCTCACCGGCGTCACCCTCACCGACACGGTGACCGGGGAGACCCGCGAGCTGCCGATCGCAGGGCTGTTCATTGCCATCGGGCACGACCCGCGCTCGGAGCTGGTCCGCGGCCAGGTGCATTTGGACGGCGAGGGCTATGTGGTCACCGACGGCAAGTCGACCCACACCAACCTGCCCGGCGTGTTCGCCGCCGGCGACCTGGTCGACCACACCTACCGGCAGGCGGTGACCGCGGCCGGCACCGGGTGTTCGGCGGCCCTGGACGCGGAGCGCTACCTGGCCGACCTGGACGACGCGGGCGGCAACGTGCTGCTCGCCGAGCACGAGACGCTGCTCACCAGCGCCGCGACCTGACCGACTGTCAGACCTCTGCGGAACACTCTTCCTCGACCCGACCACCCTTACAACCTGCAGGAGCAAGCGATGGGCGCAGTTGCCGAAGTCACCGACGCGACGTTCTCCGATGTCGTGCTCAAGTCGGACAAGCCGGTCATGGTCGACTTCTGGGCCGACTGGTGCGGGCCCTGCAAGCAGGTCTCCCCGATCATCGAGGAGCTGGCCCGCCAGCATGGGGACAAGGTGACCTTCGTCAAGATGGACACCAATACCAACCCGGTGACCCCGGCCAACAACCACGTGCTCGGGCTGCCGACCATCCAGGTCTACGTGGGCGGCGAGCTGGTCAAGGCCTTCAAGGGCGCCAAGTCCAAGTCGGCGCTGCTCGGCGCGATCGAGGAGTACCTCTAACCTCTGTGCCCTGAGCCTGTCGAAGGGGCCCCTGAGCCCTTCGACGGGCTCAGGGCACATCTGCTCAGAAGTAGTCGTTGCAGAACGGCAGCCGGTCCCAGGCGAACCCCGCCGCCATCTGGCGCAGTGCGCCGGGCG
>DASQVF010000247.1:0-2681 GCA_035640915.1 Propionibacteriaceae bacterium | reverse complement strand
TGCCGGACCGGCTGGCCGTACGGGGTGGTCTGGCCGGGCGCGTAGAAGTTGCGGCGGCGCAGCTCGTCCGGCTCGACCCCCAGCAGCGGCGCGCAGCGGCCGAGGATCTCCTCGACCACGATCATGCCCTGCGGACCGCCGAAGCCCCGGAACGCGGTGTTGGACTGCCGGTTCGTCCTGGCGATCCGGCCGAGGACCTCCACGTGCGGGATCCAGTAGGCGTTCTCGATGTGGCACAGCGCCCGGGCCAGCACCGGCTCAGACAGGTCCAGGCTCCAGCCGCCGTTGCTGGTCAGGGTGGCCCGGAGCGCGCACAGCCGCAGGTCGGCGTCGAACCCCACCTCCCAGGTGGCGTAGAACGGGTGCCGCTTGCCGGTCATGGTGATGTCCTGGGTGCGGTTCAGCACCAGGCTGACCGGGCGGCCGGTGAGGGTGGCGCCCAGCGCGGCGACCGCGGCCAGGCCGTGCGGCTGGAACTCCTTGCCACCGAACCCGCCGCCCATCCGCAGGCACTGGACGGTGACCGCGTGAGCGCTCAGCCCGAGGACGTGCGCGACGATGTCCTGGGTCTCGCTGGGGTGCTGGGTACTGGACTGCACGAAGACCTGACCGCTCTCGTCCACCGTGGCCAGCGCCGCCTGGCCCTCCAGGTAGAAGTGCTCCTGGCCGCCGTAGTCGAGCTCGCCGGTGAAGGTGTGGGCCGCATCCCGCAGGCCGCTCGTCACGTCGCCGCGGCGGAGGGTGCGTGGAGTGCCCTGGAAGCTCTCGGCGGCGATGGCGTCGTGCACGCTGACCAGGGCGGGCAGCGGCTCGTAGTCCACCTGGACCGCCTCGGCGCCCTGTCGGGCCGCGTCCAGGGTCTCGCCGAGCACCCAGCAGACCGCGTGGCCGTAGAACATCACCTCGTCCGGGAACAGCGGCTCGTCGTGCTTCTCCCCGGCGTCGTTCAGGCCCGGCACGTCGGCGGCGGTGAGCACGAGGACCACGCCGGGGACGGCGTACGCGGGATCCGGGTCGAGCCGGGTGATCCGGGCGTGGGTGTGCGGGGCCTGCTTCGGCCACGCGTGCAGCACGTCCCGGGTGCGGGCGGCCAGGTCGCCGGTGTAGAGGGCGGTGCCGGTGACGTGCAGGGCGGCGCTCTCGTGGGAGACCTCGAGGCCGACCTTCGGGTTGTTCGGCCGGTCGGCCAGTGGCCCGTACGCAATGTTCATAGGTCCCGCACCTCGCGCCCGCTCGCGTCCTCCCGCCTGCTGCGCCCTTCCGGGGGGGAGGCCCCCCGGACCCCCCAGCCACGCGCTCGCCACCCACCGCTCACCCTGATCACGACCGGCTGCGGTGCCTCGCTTGGTCGTCCAGGCGGGACCGGGCCGCTCGCTACCCGACGCTCGGTGCTCACGCCGAGGCCTTCGTGCGTGCGGCGGGCGTGGTGGCGTAGAGCTTGAGCAGCGAGGTCCGCAGCATCGCGGTGCGGTAGCGGGCGCTCGCCCGGTGGTCGCTGAGCGGCGTTCCCTCGCCGGCCAGCACCTCGGCGGCGGCCCGAGCGGTGTCCGCCGTCCAGGACCTGCCGACCAGCGCCTCCTCCGTGGCGGACGCCCGGATCGGGGTAGCGGCAACGCCGCCCAGGCCGATCGCCGCCGCCTCGACGACGCCGTCGACCAGGGTCAGGGCGTAGCCGACGGCCACGCTGGAGATGTCGTCGAACCGCCGCTTGGCGATCTTGTGGAACGCCGTGACCGGGGCGAGCGGGAGTGGGATGCGAAT
This sequence comes from Propionibacteriaceae bacterium, assembly GCA_035640915.1. Lineage (GTDB taxonomy): Bacteria > Actinomycetota > Actinomycetes > Propionibacteriales > Propionibacteriaceae > Microlunatus. The sequence goes on along the minus strand of DASQVF010000247.1, from coordinate 920 downwards.
GGTCCTGATCAGCTCTCGGGACCGGAGCACGGACTGCCGGTAGCCGGTGAAGAACTCCTCCAGCGGCACCTCGCGCTCCCCGTCCTGGGCGGTGAGGACCAGGGAGCAGCGCAGCGCCAAGAGGGCCGGCATGGCGTCGCCGATCGGGGACCCGGTGCCCAGGTTGCCGCCGAGCGTGGCGGCGTTGCGGATCAGCCGAGAGGCGAACTGGGGGAAGAACGCGTCCAGCAGCGGGACCCGGCCGGCCAGCCCGCGCTCCACCTCGGACAGGGTGAGCGCCGCGCCGATGTCGAGAGCGGTCTCGGTGGCCTCCAGCCGGCGGAGCTCGGGCAGCCGGTCGATGCCGATGCTGATCGGGGCCCGAGCGTGCCGGAGGTTGAGCTCGACCCCCCAATCGGTGGAGCCGGCCACGATCCGGGCGTTCGGCTCGGCGGAGAGCAGATCGAGGGCCTCGGCCAGTGACTCCGGCCGGACGAAGGTGCCGTCCCCACTCTGGATCCGGCCCGCGACCGGGGGTGGTGCGGGATCGTCGCAGCGCTTGCGCAGCGGGTCGGTGGGACCGGGGACCGGCAGGGCGTAGGCGGCGTCGCGGATCGGCCGGTAACCGGTGCAGCGGCACAGGTTGCCGCTGAGAGCGTGCAGGTCGAACCCGTTGGGACCGTGCTCGTGGTCGATCGCGTTGCCGGGGGCCACGGGGTCGGGATGACGGTCGGCCTGAGGGCCGCGGGCGGCCGCTTCGCCGTCGGCCTCCGGCTCGGCGGCAGCGACCCGCTCCGTGTGGCCGGTCGGCGTACGGTCGGGCCGGTAGTACTCCCCGGCCATGGCGCAGACGAAGCCGGGAGTGCAGTAGCCGCACTGCGAGCCGCCGCGGTCGGCCATCTCCTGCTGCACGGGATGCAGGGCCTCGGGCGTTCCCAGGC
>DASQVF010000246.1:0-2129 GCA_035640915.1 Propionibacteriaceae bacterium | reverse complement strand
GGGACCGTGGTGGTCGAGCACCCCAGCTTGCCCGGCTCACAATGTGAGGCCGGGCGACCATCAGGCTGGCTGTGGCCCGGTCGTGTCGGCCGGGAACGCCTGGGCGGCGAACTCATCGATGCTGGCGCCCATGTAGTCCTGACCGTTCGGGTCGTCTTCGTAGCCGGTGCCGTCGTCGCCGTCCTCGTCCGGGTTGACCGGCTCGTCGGGCTGGCCGGGCACCTGGTTCGGGTCCTGGGCTGGTTCTGGCTGGCGGGGTTCGTCGTTGGTGCTCATGGCTTTCACTCCTTGGTTGACGTACGCCTCGGTGTAGATGAGGTCGGGGTCTTCGCCGTCGTAGGCGCGGCGCAGCATGTCGAGCAGCTCGGAGCCGGGCAGCGTCCACCGGCTGTCGGTCATGGCACCCGCTCCCAGCGGATGTTGGCGACCTTCACCGTGGCGTCGCCGGTCAACGTCCAGGTGAGGCCGTCGTCGGTCAGGCTGGTGTCGCCAGGCCGCAAGCGGGTGAAGTCCACCGAGAGCAGGACTGTGCCCGCCCCGTCCCGTAGCTCGGCGCCGTAGTAGTCACCCGCGGACGACAGCACGTTGTTCATGTCGCCCGCGGGCACGCGCACGGGCGCGGCGAACGTTGGCGGCGGTTGCGCAGCTCCCTCCACCGGTATCTGGCGATCAAGTAGCCATTCGCCTGCCGCGTTGCGCTCATGGGGTTGAGTGAGGGCGAACCCGTCGACGTCGAGCTGGACGCGCCCGCCGAGGCCGGTCGAAGTGGCCGCGGGAGCGAAACCCACCGTCGAGAGCCAGACGTTGCCGTTACGCAGCATCATCCGCTGGCCCGAACCGCCGTTGACGATCCCCCAGCCGCCGTCGTTGGTGCTGAGCTTCTGGGCCATGAGGAATCGCTGACCGCCGCTCGGCAGCCAGCGATTCTCCGCCTCGGTCGGGATCGGCACAGGCAGGCAGGCGACACGGACGTCCCAGTCGCCGGTCACGAGGCCCGGCAACGTGCCGGTACGGGCGTCGCCGGTGCCGCTGGCGGTGTGTAGGCAGTAGTCGGCGACGAGCGTCCACACGTCGCCGGTGTCGGTGTCGAGGTAACGGTCGCCGGGCGTCTGGCCGGGCAGCTCGTCGGGTGCGCCGGTGCCGGTGAAGATGCGCTCGGTCACTCGGCTGACCGTGGCGCGACGTGGCGCAGCGAGTCCCACGTCCATTCCGGGGACGTTCAGGTGGGGGTACTGGACCTGCAGGTTGCGCCATGTCCGGCCGCGCGGGTCGGTGAAGTCGAGGTCGGTGGTGGCGGCCCGGTCGTATTCGGATGCATCCCACCGCCACAGCACCCGACCTTCCCCGGCGGTCAGTCCGGCTCGCATTTCGACCCAGTAGAGGAGACCGTGGAAGGTGTGCGGCCACGCTGCTGAGGATGGCGCGCCGTTGGCAATGGCTATCGGGTCTGCCCGTCGTATCGGGTCGAGCATGACGGGGAACGCCTGCGGGTCCCCGCGCGACTCCCAGTCCACGTGGTCTGGCCGTGGGATCGGCACCGCCAGCGCCGACCAACGGCGCGTCGTCTTGGCGACGAGGTCGACGGACAGTGCGTCGACCCGATCGCCCACCGGCACGTCGTGCGGCCCGACCCACAGCACCGCGGACACTGCCCCGTCGCTGAGGTTGAGGCCCACCTGGCCGGGCGAGGCGTAGTCCGTCGCGCTGCCGAACCCGCGGTGGACGCGCCACACCCAGTTGGCATTTGCGTTGCCAGACCCTTGTCCGGCGACGGCGGGGTGGGCCTGCTGGTACCGCAAAGCGTTCCCTGCCCAGGCCAGGGTCCACTGGTCAGGTAGGACAAACGGCGGTGCGGTCGACGCGAAGGCCGCCGCCGCCGCACCATCGGCATTGATGTGCGGCGGCGCCACCGCCTCGGCCGGGGTCACCTGCGCTTGCCAGGGAGCGAGGTCGCTCACGGCGCCACCCAGTCCTCGCGGCTGACGTCCGCCTCGACGGTCACCCGTCCGGCCACGATCGTCTGCACGACCCCGGCCAGCGTCATCTCCAAGTCCCAGACCCACGGCCCGCCGACCGGCAGGTCAGCGGACACCGCCGCGGGGAGGAAGACGTCTACCTGGCTGGACTGC
>DASQVF010000245.1:0-5374 GCA_035640915.1 Propionibacteriaceae bacterium | reverse complement strand
TCCCAGCCCGCCGCTGCGCGACACCGAGCCGGTGGTCGGGGCGAGGTCGCCAGCGATGATCCTCAGCAGGGTGGTCTTGCCCGACCCGTTGGGCCCGACCAGGGCCACGACGGCTCCTTCGCCGACCCGGAAGGACACGTCGTCGAGCAACACCCGACCGTCGGGCAGGGTGTACCCGACCCCGGCGAGATCGACGTGGCCCATGAGCGGTCAGCCTAGGGACCGGAGCTGCGCGTTGGCGACTGCTTAACGCGTACGCCGCGGCGGCGTACGCGGCTCCGCTCCCGTGCGGCAATACTCGCCACCGGTCGAGTTCTCCCCCGTGATCCGGCGATTGCTGGGCGAAAAGTCGCCATTGGTCGAGTTTTTCGCCCTCTGGGGGTGGTGAGGCCGAGGGCCTACGCGGCCAGCAGCATGGCCAGCGCCGCCGTGTCGGCGTTGCCCGAGGGGTCGATGCCGACCTTGCTGACCAGGTGGGTCACCGTGCCCTCGACGTCGGCCTCCACCCAGGCGGCCCGGTGGTCCAGCCCCAGGTGCGGCAGCCCGGGCAGGAAGACGCAGCCGGAGGCCACGTCGTAGTCCGGCACCGAGGACAGCGTGCTCGACGGCGGGTGCAGCACGATCAGCCCGGGCGGGGTGTGGGCGGCGAACTGGCCCGGCTGCAGCGGGTGTTCCCCCATCAGCTGTCCCTCGGCCACCACCAGGCCGACCGCGCCCGGCTGCGGCTGCTCCGGCAGCTCCTCGCGGACCCGGAACACCGTGCTCACCGGCAGCAGCCCCGGCACGGCGGCCATCTGCACGGCCAGGACCAGGAACTTGGCCCACTCCACGGTGTCCATCGGCCAGCGGTTGATCAACATGAACCCGTACAGCGACCCCTCCGACTGCAGCGGAGCGACCTCGATCGACGGCCGACCATCCATGATGACCTCCCAACGAGCCCATCGCAGCACCACCCGGACGGGCGAAGTTGATCACCCGCAGGTGGCTCCATGGTCCACGTCGACGCCTTAGCAGACAAGGGGGTGGGAGTGCCAACGCGGCGGTGGGCCAAGATCGGAACGCCGTCGTAACGCAGCGGCTAAGTCGATCTTGCCCGAGGCAGCCGCAGCACCGCCTGGAGCCGCCACGGCGGCACCCCGTCAGTCAGCGCCACCTCGCCGCCGGCCCGGCGGACCAGCTCGCGGACGATGGGCAGCCCGAGCCCGGTGCCACCGAAGTCGCGGGCGCGGGCGTCGTCCAGCCGGGTGAACCGCTCGAACACGCGCTCGCGGTCCGCCTCGGCGATCCCCGGACCGTCGTCGCGGACCGCCAGCACCACGTCCTCGCCGGCCACGTCCAGCGCCAGCTCGACCGCCGAGTCGGCGTGCCGGACCGCGTTGGCCACCAAGTTGTCCACCGCCCGCTGCAGCTCGATCTCCTCGGCCAGCACCGACGCCTCCGGTCCCGGCGCCACCCGGACGGGGACCCGCGCCCCCGCGTACGCCGCCGCCACCTCGGCCAGCAGCGCCCGCCCCGGCACGGGGTGCAGCCGGGCCGGCGGCCGAGTGTCGGCGTCAGCCCGGGCCAGCAGCAGCAGGTCCTCGATCAGCCGGGACAGCCGGTCCAGGTCGCTCAACAGGTCCGCCGGCAGGGTCCCGCCCTCCCCCAGCCGCTCGGCCACCTCGACCTGGGCGCGCATGCTGGCCAGCGGCGTGCGCAGCTCGTGCGCCGCGTCGGCCACGAACGACCGCTGCCGCTCGCGGGCCGCGGCCAGCCGGTCCAACATCCCGTTCAGGGTCACGGCCAGGGCGTGGATCTCGTCGGCCGCCGGTGGCACCGGCAGCCTCTCCTCCCGCGGTGCCTCCTCGCCCAGCGCCCGCGGTGCGCTGATCTGCTCGGCCCCGGCCCGGAGCTGCTCCACCGGCCGCAGCGTCCAGCCGATCACCCGGTACGCGATCGCCGCCAGCACCGCCAGCAGCAGCGGCGAGCTGATCAGCACCGCGTTCCGGAATGCCGTCCGGATGGCCAGGATGTCGCCGAACGGCACCGCCGCGATCACCGCGACGGGCGCGGCGGCCGACCCGGCCGAGACGGCCCGGACCCGCAGCGGCTCGTCCCGGCCGAGGCGTACGCCGGCGACCACCACGGGCTCCCCGGCCAGCGCCCGCTCCAGCTCCTCGGGGCGCAACAGCGGGGTCAGCCGGTCCGCGGTGGCCGAGCCGGCGATGACCCGCTGGTTCGCGTCGACCACCTGGATCACCTGGCTGCCGGAGACCGGGACCGGGTCGGGCAGCCGGTCGGTGTTGACCAGCGCGGCGACGTCCTGGGCGCTCGCCAGGGCCTCGTTGTCCACGGTCCGGTTGAGCGACAGGGTCAGCGCACCGTAGAAGGCCAGTCCACCGGTCAGCAGCGCGACGGCCACTCCGAGCAGGCCGACGATCATCAACCGCGCCCGCAGGCTGAGCTGCCAGAACCGGTTCACGTCCGCAGTCGGTAGCCGGCCCCGCGTACGGTGCTGAGCCGGTCACTGCCGATCTTGCGCCGCAGGTATCCGGCGTAGACCTCGACGGTGTTCAGGGTGACTTCGGCGGCGCTGTCCCAGACGTGGTCGATCAGCTCGATCTTGGCCACCACCCGACCGGCGTTGCGGATCAGGTACTCCAGCATGGCGAACTCCCGCGGGGTCAGCTCGACCAGCGTCCCGGCCACCCGGACCTCCCGGCTCGCCGGGTCCAGGCTGAGGTCGCCGGCGGTCAGCACGGCCGGCCGGGCCACCGCACCGCGGCGGAGCAGCGCCCGGATCCGGGCCAGCAGGACCACGAAGGAGAACGGCTTGGTCAGGTAGTCGTCGGCCCCGTCGTCCAGCGCATCGGCCTGGTCGTACTCGCCGTCCTTGGCCGACAGCATCAGCACCGGCACCCAGTTGTCCTCCGCCCGCAGCCGGCGCACCACCTCGTAGCCCGAGATCCCGGGCAGCATCACGTCCAGCACCACGGCGTCGAAGTCGCCGTCCCGGGCCAGGGCCAGGCCGGTCAGCCCGTCGCCGGCGCTCTCGGTCACGAAACCCTCGGCGGTGAGCCCGCGACGCAGCGCGGTGACCATCCGTTCCTCGTCGTCGACCAGAAGCACCCGCACAAGATCAGTATCGCCGCCCCGCTCCCGCTTCGGCCGAACGCCACTTGGCTGCCGCCGCAAGTGGCTGTGACATGCCTTCAGCGTGCCCTCAGGCTGTCAGGGAACACTTGGCGCATGCGGCTCTTCTCCTCCCGACCCGCCCTGCGGTGGCTCGCCCCGCTGGCGTTCGTGCTGGCCATCTCCGGGACGGCGCTGGTGGCGACCAGCGCGACGGCGGAGCGCAAGCTGCCGACGCGGACCGCCGAGCAGCTGCTGGTGGACGTGCAGAACGCCGAGGTCGACGGTCTGTCCGGCACCGTGATCCAGCGGGCCAACCTGGGCATCCCCGAGATCCCCGGTGCCGACGAGAACTCCGAGCTCGGCTCGCTGGTCTCCGGCACCCACACGCTGCGGGTCCGCTACTCCGAGCCGAACAAGGTCCGGCTGGCCGTGCTCGGCACCTACGGCGAGACCGACGTGATCACCAACGGCAAGGACCTGTGGGTGTGGTCGAGCCGCGACCAGGCGGCCACCCACCGGACCGTCAACCCCGGCGACCGGCCGAAGGAGCTGGACCGCAAGCCAGGTGACCTGCCGCGTACGCCGCAGGAGGCGGCCGAGCAGGCGCTCGCCGCGCTGGAGCCGACCACGACCGTGACCACCGACAGCGACGTGACCGTGGCAGACCGGCCGGCGTACGAGCTGGTGCTGGACCCCAATGACGACGCGTCGCTGATCGGTCAGGTCCGGCTGGCCGTCGACGGCGAGACGAAGATGCCGCTGCGGGTGCAGATCCTCAACGTCAACGCGGATCTGGTCTTCGAGGTCGGCTACGACTCGGTCACCTTCACCCGTCCCGAGGACCGGGAGTTCGAGTTCAACGCCCCGCCGGGGACCAAGGTGACCGAGGGCGGGCAGGTCGCGCCGCGGACCCCGACCGAGAAGGAGCAGGAGCAGGCTCGCGAGAAGGCCGACAAGGCACGCTCGTCGGCCAAGATCGTCGGCTCCGGCTGGAGCATGGTGGCGATCCAGAAGGTCGGCACTGCCGACGGCAGTGAGCCGAGCGAGCTGCAGGGCTTCCTGAGCCAGCTGCCGCGGGTCAGCGGCGCCTGGGGCTCGGGTCGACTGCTGGCCGGGACCGCTTTCTCCGCGGTGCTGACCGATGACGGCCGGCTCGCCGTCGGCGCGGTGCGTCCGGAGAAGCTGTACCAGGCCCTCGGGTGAGCGACGCGCCGGTCGTCACCACCGGCCTGACGAAGCGGTTCCGGCAACAGACGGTCGTCGACTCGATCGACCTGGAGGTGCCGGAGGGAGCGGTGTACGGCTTCCTCGGACCCAACGGGTCCGGCAAGACCACCACGATCCGGATGCTGCTGGGCCTGGTCTCGGCGACCGCCGGTTCGATCCGGCTGCTCGGCCACCAGATGCCCGGGGGTGGCGGGACCGCGCTGCCCCGGGTCGGCGCCCTGGTCGAGGGTCCGGCGTTCCACCCCTACCTCTCCGGTCGGGCGAACCTGGCCCGGCTGGACTCGGCCGACCGGGCCAGCGATCCGCGTACGTCCCGGAGCCGGGTCGACGCGGCACTGGACCGGGTCGGCCTGCTGGCCGCGGCGACCAAGCGCTACCGGGCCTACTCGCTGGGCATGCGGCAGCGGCTGGCCATCGCCAACGCCCTGCTGATGCCGCGGGACCTGCTGGTGCTGGACGAGCCGACCAACGGGCTGGACCCGCAGGGCACCCGGGAGGTGCGGCACCTGATCGGCGACTTGGCCGGTGACGGGGTGACCGTGCTGGTCTCCTCGCACCTGCTGGCCGAGGTGGACCAGATGTGCAGCCACGTCGGGGTGATGTACGAGGGCAAGCTGGTCTCCCAGGGATCGATGGCGGAGCTGCGCTCCTCGACGGTGCAGACGGTCCGGGTCGACACCGATCCGGGCCGCACCGAGGACGCCGCGCGGGTGCTGCGGGAGCTGGGCCTCGCCGACATTGCGATGAACCCTGAGCCTGTCGAAGGGCGGACTTCGACAAGCTCAGCCCGCAGTTTTGTCACCGCGACCCTCGGCGAGGTGGCCGTGGAGAAGATCGTGCCCAACCTGGTCAACGACGGCGTACCGGTGCTCGGCTTCGCTGTCCAGCAGCCGAGCCTGGAGGACGTCTTCGTGTCCCTGACCGGGGAGGGCTTCGATGTCAGCGGCTGAGGTGCTGGTGGCCCGGCCGACGCCCGCGACGACCCGCGCCCGGCCGGGACGCTTCCTCCGCTCCGAGCTGGGCATCATCT
>DASQVF010000244.1:0-4739 GCA_035640915.1 Propionibacteriaceae bacterium | reverse complement strand
GCTCGATTTCCAGCCTCAGGAGATCCGTGGCGCCGGCGACCTGTGGATCGCCGAGGGTCTGCTGAGCTACGACGGGGGTGAGCCGCTGCACTACGTCAAGATCATCCAGTTCCGGGGTGACAAGGTCGAGCGGGAGACCCTCTACTTCGCCGAGCGGTTTCCTGCGCCGGACTGGCGGCAGCCCTGGGCCGAGGACGCGCCCCGGCCGCGGCGCCAGAACGACCTACCCGAGCACGTTCTCGGCGGCAACTGACCCGACTCGGTTTGGAGCGTTCCATCGCGCCCGCGTAGTGGCCCAAGAACCCGCCGCTGCGCCCAGGACGAGGAGTCCCCGCCTAAACGGTCAGCTGTTGTTCTCGGGTGCGCTCAGGCCCGCGCCGGGACCTACGCCCATCCCCGGGCCGCTCGCGCCGGGCTCCCGGGTGTTCACGTCCGGATCGTCCGGAACGGAGTCGGCACCGCCGACGGCGGTCTCGGCGTTGTCAAAGCTGGAACCCGCCTCCGTGGCCTGCGAATCGCTGTCCGCGGTGCTCTCGGTGGGGTCGTTGGGCTGAGGGCTGGTGCTCATCGTCCGACTCTAGACGGCGCGACCTGGTGCCGGCCTCCCCGGCCCGGTCCTCGGACCTCAGCCCCGTCTCAGTGTCCGGGGCACGGCAGGGGCGCGCCGACCGTTCTGCTTCACACGAGTTCCTTTCGCGATACCCACGTTGCAACGCGTGTGGGGCCGCCGGAACTCACGTGCACGTGAGTTCCCGCGGAGGGGGCCGAGGTGTCGGAGGAGGAGATTCAGTGGTCGGTGTGAGGGCCGGGTCGACCCTTGGGTGGCGACCAGTCGCGATATATCGTTGATACATCGCAGCGACCTCCGAGAGGACGGGATCACCATGACCTGTGGCTACGCCGCCAGCTCTCCATGGCTGTGGTTCGAGCGCGAGACGACGATGCCCGACTGGCTCCTCAAGATGACCGGCCGCCACGGCTTCCGCACCAAGCACGCCTTCGGATCGTGGGCGATGTGGGGTGGGCCGCAGTGGGGCCCGATGTGGGCCGGCGGCCGCGCTCCCAAGGCGCGCCGCGGTGACGTGCGCGCCGCGATCCTGGCCGTGCTGGCCGAGAACTCGATGAACGGCTACCAGATCATCCAGCAGATCGCCGAGCGCAGCGGCGGCGTGTGGAAGCCGAGCCCCGGCTCCATCTACCCCACGCTGCAGCAGCTCGAGGACGAGGGCCTGGTTCGGGCGGAGACCGACGGCGGGCGTCGCACCTACGTCCTGACCGACGAGGGACGGGCGTACGTCGCCGAGCACGCCGACGAGATCGCCGCCCCGTGGGCGGCGATGAGCGAGGCCGCCGACGGCGACGACATCCGGCCGTTGATCGGGCAGGTCGCCGCCGCGATGTGGCAGATCGCCGCCGTCGGCACCCCGGAGCAGCAGCGGCTCGGACGCCAGGCCCTGGCCGACCTCCGTCGCCGGCTACACACGATCCTCGCCGAGGACGAGACAAAGGAGTGAGCGACCCACGATGACCGACCGCCTTCCCCCCGAGATCCAGCTCTGGAGCTGGCCGACCCACCTGGAGCCCGGCCGGATCAGCCGGCGTCCAGCCGAGCCCGCGACTCCGATCCGGATCGGCGATGCCGAGCGGGACCGCGCAGTGTCCACGCTCGGTGACCACTTCGCCGCCGGCCGACTGACCCGGGAGGAGTTCGACACCCGCGTCGACGAGGCGATGGCGGCCCGCTTCGAGAACGACCTGCGCCCGCTGTTCGCCGACCTCCCGAGGAGCCAGCCGGCTCCGACGCCCGGTCCCGCGTACGCCGGCACCCCCGTGATGCGCAGCGCGTTGCCCCTGATGTTGCTGTGGTGGCTGCCGTTCCTGCTGGTCGGCTCGGTCGTCGCCGCCGTCCTGCTCGGAGCGCCCTGGATGATCTGGGGGTTCTTCTGGGTGATGGTGATGACGTCGTTCTTCGGCCGGCACCGGCGCTACCACGGGCACCGCTACTACCGCTGAACCCTCACTTCCCGCGACTAACTCCTTCTTCGCGCTAGCTGCTGCTGGCGGGAAGAAGGAGTACGTAGCGGGAAGTGGGATTGGGTCCGGCCGGCAGGGAGCGACCCGACCCGTTCGATCGGGTTACGGCGCGGCGATCTCGGCGGGGAAGCGGGCCCCGGTGAGCTCCTCCGAGGCCGACCACAGCCGCTCGGCCAGCTGGACGTCACTGGCTGCCGCCGACCGGCCGACCAGTGTCGGGTAGCCGCGAACCTCGTTCCGACCGTCCGGCCCGACGTAGCTGCCGCCGGGCAGGTCCTGGGTCACCGCGTACGCGGTCGGCAGGGCGCCCATCGCCGCGCTCTGACCGAAGACCCGGTTGAGCACCGCCATGGCCCGGTCCACCACCGCGTTGCCGTAGTGGAACTGCAGGTTGGTCGCGGAGTAGCCCGGATGGGCGGCCAGGGCCCGCACTGGCGATCCGGCCGCGGTGAGCCGGCGCTGCAGCTCGAGGGTGAACAGCAGGTTGGCCAGCTTGGACTGCCCGTACGCCTCCCAGCGCCGGTAGGGCCGGCGCTGCCAGTTGAGGTCGTCCAGGTCGATCCGGCCCGCCCGGTGGGCGCCGGAGGAGATGGTGACCACCCGATCGGTGATCCTCGGCAGCAGCAGGTTGGTTAGGGCGAACGGCCCCAGGTGGTTGGTGCCGAACTGGGTCTCGAAGCCGTCCGCCGTCCGGCTGAAGGGCACGGCCATCACGCCGGCGTTGTTGACCAGCACATCGACCGGCTCGTCGGTCGCGGCGGCGAAGTCCCGGACCGAGTCCAGCCGAGTGAGGTCGAGCTCGCGTGCGTCGACCGCCCCGCCGATCCCCGCCGCGGCCTGCTCACCCTTCGCCAGGTTCCGCACGGCCAGCGTGACGCGGGCGCCGGCCCCGGCCAGCATCCGGGCGGCCTCGACGCCGATGCCGCTGTTGCCGCCGGTGATCACGACGTGCCGTCCGCTCTGGTCGGGAATGTCGGCGGAGGTCCAGCGCGTCGGGGCAGCCATGCCTCCAGCCTGCCAGACAGCGGAACCGCGCCGGCGAGCTACTTCTCCTCACCAGCGGATCCCGCGGCACCTGGGAGTGCTCGAGGCGAAGCCAGGTGCCGCTACACCGCCTTGACCTCGATGCCGCCGACGTTCGTGCGCAGGGTGATCTTGTGCGGAGATGCCGGGTCGCGGTCCACGGAGATGTTTGCGCCACCGACCGAGGTGACCGTGTCGACCGCGTACGCCGTTCCGCGCGGCACCTCTACCGAGATCGCCCCGAGGTCGGTCGACGCCTGCACCGCGGTCGGTGGCTCGCGGAAGCGCAGCGAGGTCGCCCCGGCATCGGTCTCCACGCTCACGTTGTCCCCGGCCAGGTTCCTCGCCTCTACCGACCCGGCGTCGGTCGTCACGCGGATGTCGCCATCGAGGTCGTCGATCTCGACCGCGCCCGCGTTCGTCGTGATGGTGACGGCGGTCGCCGCGGGCACCCGGATCCGGAAGTGGACCCCGCAGCGGAACGTGTCGTCGGCGCAGCCGGTCTCGGTGAGCTTCAGTGTGGCCCCGTCGACCTGGTGCGACGTACGCGGCTTGTCATTGCGGTACTCGTACATCTCGGTCACCGTCAGCGGCCCTTCACCGGTCGCCACGCTCACCGCACCGGCCCGAGCATCGATGACCAGGCTGGTCACCGGCTCGGTGACCTCGTAGGACTGCTCATCGGTGCGTTGACCGAGGCCACCGCAGCTGGCCGTAGCGGCCGTGGCAATGAGACCGGCGACCACGAGCGCGAGTCGCCTCTTGGCCGGCGTACGGCTGCTGACCGGGCTGGGACGTGGTGTTGTCATCGCAGTCGCCATCTCAGGATGCGCTCGGATTCGGGACCAGGGGCTCGGACGCCGCCGACCGCGGCTGCCGAAGGGCCAACCCGATCGAGCCCCACAGCAGGGCCAGCAGCAGGTTCTCCGCCACCGGGAACAGCGCGTTCGCGACATCACCCAGCGGGAAGGCCACGATGAGCAGCACACCGCACCACCACGGCAGCAGCCGGGCCAGCAGGACCGCAATGCCGAGCAGGGCGCTCCCGACGAGCAGGACGATCCCGGCCGCGATGCGGATGGTCAACAGGTACTCGAAGTCGCGGACCAGGGCGATGGCGCGGAGCACCAGCATGACCCCCAGGCCGGCGATGGTGGCCACCGCGCCGATGGTTCCCAGCCAGCCGTAACGGCGAAGACCACGGTGGGCCCGGTGCAGGCCGAGAACCGCCACGATCACCGCGGCGTACGCGAGGATCACGACCCCGTTGTAGACGTACTCGCCGGTCGTGTCGACGACCCCCTCCTCGGGCATGAGCACGCCGAGAACGGCGCTCAGGACGAAGAGGGCGGCGGCGACCAGGCCGGCCGTGCTGCCGCTGGAACGAGTGTTGGTGGACATGGATCCTCCGCGGTGAGTCCCGAGTGCTGACATCCGAAACGCTACGGAGCACGGGCCCCGCGAGGCACCCGTAGAACTACCGGTCCGGTTACCGGATGCGGCTCGGACGGCGGGCCCAGCGGGGGGCGTGCTCGGGTCGCGGGCCGATGGCGACGACCCGGGCCGGGATGCCCTGCAGCACCGGGAAGCGGGTGAGCAGCCGGATTGGCAGCGGCAGGTCGGTCGAGGTGCCCGCCCCGGACGGCGCCGGCGGCAGCCCGGCCTGGGCCGCTCGAGGACCC
>DASQVF010000243.1:0-8024 GCA_035640915.1 Propionibacteriaceae bacterium | reverse complement strand
CGGCGTTCCCTGCTGCGGCAACGTGGCCAGCTGCACCGAGTCGAGGATCCGCGCCGCCTCGTTGGCCGCCGCAGGGGAGCCGTCGTACGCCAGTGCGGCCCAGGGTGCGGCCGGCCGCTGGTCCGGCGCGGCCGGGTCGTTCTCGTCGCTGCGGAACTTCCGCCCCAGCCGACCGGTGTCCTGGCCCTCGCCACCACGGGCCAGCACGGTGTCGATGTGCAGCGAGTTGATCTCGCCGGCGAACCGGGCCCGCGCGGCGGCGTCCGCGGCCGCGCCCTCGGACAGCAGGAGCAGCATCACCGGCGTGTTCTGCTCGTCGTGGGCGGTGAACGCGACTCCGGCCGGCGTCGCACTCAGCCGGGCGTCCAGCCAGTAGCCGCCGACGCGGGGCGGGTCGTCGGGCAGCAGCGGACTGACCGGAACGTAGGGGGGCAGGTCCGGAGCACCGGGACCGCCACCGGGTGTCCAGGGCTGGTCGGCGGGGCCGCCGGGCGGCTCAGGCGTCGACATCAGCCTCCATCTTCCGGCCCCCGGCCAAGGGGCTGGCCAGCCGCACGGTGCGGGGCAGACCGAGTCTAATGGCGGCCGGTGGCGGCTCCGGTTCGGCGACGGAACCTGTGAGTGCCCTTGTGGCACCCAAATACCCTGGTCCCCTGAGTCTGCGAGAATGTGCGGCGTTGCCAGGCCAGGCGTTTCACCGCGTCCGGTGACGCGCAGATTCCCGGCGGTGCACGAGCGATCAGGAGAGTATGTGAGCGAGCTTGCGAGCTCACCATTGAGCACAGCAGCGACGCGAACGGGACCGACGAGCGCCAGCGAGGAGGGCACGTGAGCAGTCCGGCATACGGGGCCACCAGCCAGGCAGCCCCACCCCAGGCTGGCCAGCTGGGCAACCAGCAGGCCGCCCAGCTGCTCGGTGAGGCGATTGCCCAGGTCCAGCGGATCATCGTCGGGCAGGAGCACATGGTCGAGCAGCTGATGGTGGGTCTGCTGGCCAGAGGGCACATCCTGCTCGAGGGTGTCCCGGGCGTGGCCAAGACGCTGGCCGTACGCAGCTTCGCCACCGTGGTCGGCGGGGACTTCGCCCGGATCCAGTTCACTCCCGACCTGGTTCCGTCCGACATCGTCGGCACCCGGATCTACAAGGCCAGCCAGGAGAGCTTCGACGTCGAGCTGGGACCGGTCTTCGTCAACTTCGTGCTGGCCGACGAGATCAACCGTGCGCCGGCCAAGGTGCAGGCCGCCATGCTCGAGCTGATGGCGGAGAAGCAGGTCTCCATCGGCGGCACCACCTTCCCGGTCCCGCAGCCGTTCATCGTGATCGCCACCCAGAACCCGATCGAGTCCGAGGGTGTCTACCCGCTGCCCGAGGCGCAGCGCGACCGCTTCCTGCTCAAGGTCGACGTGCCCTACCCGGCCGGCAACGAGGAGTTCGAGATCCTCCGCCGGATGAGCGTCGATCCGCCGACCGCCAGCCCGGTGCTCAACCCGCAGATGATCAAGCAGCTGCAGGGGCAGGCGCAGGACGTCTTCGTGCACAACCTGGTGGCGGAGTACATCGTCCGGCTGGTCCTGGCCACCCGTACGCCGGCGGAGTTCAACCTGCCCGACCTGACCTCGGTGATCCAGATCGGCTGCAGCCCCCGGGCCACCCTCGGCCTGGTCGCCGCCTCCCGGGCCCTCGCGCTGATCCACGGCAGGGACTACGTGCTGCCGACCGACGTCCAGGCCGTCGCCCGCGACGTGATGGCTCACCGCATCGTGCTCGGCTTCGACGCGGTGGCCGACAACATCGCCCCGGCGCAGGTGGTCGAGCGGATCCTGGCCGTGGTGCCGCCGCCGACCCCGGTCTGGAACGGTCAGAACGCCCCGGCGCCGAACTCCAACCACCAGCCCCAGCACCAGCCGTCGGCGCCCCTGGCCTACCCGCCGCCCTCGGGTCCGCCGCATCAGCCCGACTTCCACTAGGCCGGCTATGTCGTACCCGTCCGGCCCGGCCTTCCCGCCGCCGGCTGGTCCGCCGGTCAGATATCCCCCTCCTGGCGGACCGGCGGTGCAGTTCGCACCACCCGAGTCGTACGGGGCGGTCGCCTCGGTGGTCGGCACGCCGACCAAGGTCACCATCCCGCTGAACAAGCTCGCTCCGGAGGCGGCGCTGCGCCGGCTCGAGCTGACCATCGTGCGTCGCCTGGAGGGCTTTCTGCACGGCGATCACATGGGTCTGCTCCCCGGCCCCGGCTCCGAGACCGCCGACGCCCGGATCTACGTCCCGGGCGAGGACGACGTACGCCGGATCGACTGGGCGGTCACCGCCCGGACCACCGCGCCGCACGTCCGCGACACGATCTCCGACCGCGAGCTCGAGGTCTGGGCGCTGATGGACGTCACGCCGTCGATGAACTGGGGCACCGCGGGGGTGACCAAGCGTGACCTGGGTATCGCCGCCATCGCCACCATCGGCTTCCTGAGCCAGAAGATGGGGGACCGGTTCGGCGGCTTTCTGATGCGCCCGGACAGCCTCCGCCGGCTGCCCGCCCGGTCCGGCCGCAGTGCGCTCTACGGCCTGCTGCGCAAGATGCTGACCGAGCCGTTCGTGCCCGACCACGCGGCCGGACCGATGCGCCTGGCCGAAGGCATCGAGCAGCTGTCCCGGATGCAGCGCCGCCGCGGACTGCGGGTCGTGGTGTCGGACTTCCTCACTCCGGGCGACCACGAGCTGGACCCCAACGTCGAGCCCGACTGGGAGCGTTCCATGCGCCGGCTGGCGGTGCGCAACCAGGTGCTGGCCATCGAGGTGGTGGACCGGCGGGAGGTGGAGTTCCCCGACGTCGGCGACATGCTGATCCGTGACCCGGAGACCGACTTCGAGCGCTACGTCAACACCGGCGACCCCGACGCCCGGAGCCGGATGGACGCGGCCAGTGCGGCCCAGCGGGAACGAATCCGGATCGCGCTTCGTCGTGCTGGTGTCGGACATATTCAACTGCGCACCGACCGGGATTGGGTCCAGGACATCGCCCGGTTCGTGCTGGCCTACCGCCGGGTGGCGAGCATGCTGCACGCCCCACCGCAGGGAGTCGCCAAATGAAATCAGCAAGGGGGACGACCCCCTTGGACCCCCGCCGCGACCGCAATGACCCGCGGGAGGTCGCGCGATGAGTGGGTTGGCGTTCATCTCGCCCGAGCGGCTGTTCATCCTGCTCGTCATCCCGCTGCTGGTGGCGGCCTACATCTTCGCCATGCGGCGGAAGAACCGGCGCGGCATGCGGTTCACCAACACCTCGATGCTCGACGTCGTGGTGCCCAAGCAGTCGCAGTGGCGGCGGCACCTGGCCGTGGCCCTCTCGTTGCTGAGCCTGATCACGCTGACCGCCGCGTTCGCCCGACCGAAGACCCAGGTCGACGTGCCGCGGGAGCGAGCCACCGTCGTGCTGGTGATCGACGCCTCGTTGTCGATGCAGGCCACCGACGTGAAGCCGACCCGGCTGGACGCGGCCAAGGAGGCGGCGATTGACTTCGTCAACCAGCTGCCGGAGAAGTACAACGTCTCCGTGGTCTCCATGGCGGGTTCGGCCGCGGTCCTGGTGCCACCGACCACCGCCCGCAACACGGTGGAGAACGCCATCCACAGCATCCGGCTGCAGGACTCGACGGCGATCGGCGAGGGGATCGCCGCCGCCCTGTCGGCACTGCGCCAGGCTCCCAAGGACCCGAACGACCCCGACGCGGTCGCGCCGGGCGCCATCGTGCTGCTGACCGACGGCAAGAACACGGTCGGCCGGGCGCCGCTGCAGGCGGCGGGTGAGGCGAAGGCCGCCAAGGTGCCGGTCTACACCATCGCGTACGGGACCGAGAACGGGTACGTCGAGCTCGAGGGCAAGCGCGAACCCGTCCCGGTGGACCATGAGGCGATGAAGGAGATCGCCCGGGTCACCGAGGGGCGCTACTTCGCCGCGGCGACCGCCGAGGAGCTGAAGACGGTGTACGAGAACATCGGGTCGTCGGTCGGCTACGAGAAGGCCGACCGCGAAGTGACCTCCCGGTTCGCGGGCTACGGACTTGCCTTCGCCGTGCTGGCCGCGCTCGGCGCCATCTCTCTCGGAGCGAAATGGCCGTGATCGTCGCTAGCCGCGCCTCGGACCTCACGAAGGCAGTCCCCGTCGCAGCCATCCGCACCTCCGCTACGC
Source organism: Propionibacteriaceae bacterium (assembly GCA_035640915.1). Taxonomy (GTDB): domain Bacteria; phylum Actinomycetota; class Actinomycetes; order Propionibacteriales; family Propionibacteriaceae; genus Microlunatus. The sequence continues at coordinate 3,837 of DASQVF010000243.1, read as the reverse complement.
TCCGGTGCTCCCGCCAGGCCCGTCCACGCTCCGCGGACTGCCTCCGTGAGCCCGATGCGCCTCCCGGCTCCTCTCCGAGCGAGGTGACGACATGATCCCGATGCTCTCCTTCCTCGCGCCGAACCGGCTGTGGCTGCTGCTGCTGATCCCGGCGCTGGTGGGGCTCTACCTCTGGCTGGTGCAGCGCAAGAAGAACCGCAACGCCCAGCTCGGCCGGACGATGTTCGACCTGGTCATCCCCCGTGACCGCACCTGGCTGCGGCACGTGGCGGTGGGGCTGTCCATCCTGAGCCTGCTGACCTTGACCGTGGCCTTCGCCAAGCCCAAGGACCAGGTATCCGTGCCGCGGGAGCGGGCCACCGTGGTGGTGACCATCGACATCTCGCTGTCCATGGAGGCCCAGGACGTCGAGCCGAACCGGCTGGTGGCGGCCAAGGGTGCGGCGGTGGAGTTCGTCAACTCGCTTCCGCCCAAGTTCAACGTCGCCCTGGTCACCTTCGCCGGCAGTCCCACCGTCGTGGTGCCGCCCACCCTGGACAAGGGCTCGGTCACCGCGGCGATCGCGGCCCTCCAGCCCGCTCCGTCGACCGCCATCGGGGAGGGCATCTACGCCTCCCTCGCCGCCCTGGCCCAGGTGCCGCCGGACCCGGACAACCCGCGGGCCGTGGTTCCGGCCCGGATCGTGCTGCTCAGCGACGGCAAGACGCAGGTGGGCCGCGGCTCCGCGGAGGCCGCCGAGGCCGCCCGCGCCCAGAACGTGCCGATCTACACCATCGCCTACGGCACCCCCAACGGCTATATCGAGATCGGTGGCCGCCGCGAGCCGGTGCCGGTGGACCGTGACGAGCTGGAGCGGATCTCCCGGATCTCCGGAGGCGAGGCCTACACGGCGACGTCGGCGGGGGAGCTCAAGGACGTCTACGCCGACATCGGTAGCAGCGTGGGCAAGGAGAAGGTCGATCGCGAGGTCACCTCGCGCTACGCCGGGTTCGGCCTCGCGTTCGCCATCCTCGCCGCCTTGGGGCTCATCTCTCTCGGCGCTAGGTGGCCGTAGCGACCAGGGGCTGGTCGGGGTGTCGGGCCGGGCCGACCGAGGCCCTGTGGTTCGACGTGGACGCGTCGGTCCTCGGTTGTGGCGGGTGGTGGGATGGCGGACGTGACTGAGCTACCCAGACTGGCGGTGACCGGGGCGACGGGACATGTCGGTGGGGCCGTGGCGCGGGCGCTGGCCGAGCGAGGGGTCGAGCAGCGGCTGCTGGTGCGGTCGCCGGAGCGGGCGCCGGATCTGGCGGGCAGCGTCGTACGCGGGTGCAGCTATGGCGACCGGACGAGGTGCGACGAGGCGCTGCAAGGGGTCGAAACCCTGTTCATGGTGTCCGGGTCGGAGAGCGCAGACCGGCTGGACCAGCACTTCACCTTCGTGGACGCGGCGGCCGCCGCGGGGGTCCGCCATGTCATCTACACCTCGTTCGCCAACGCCGCGCCGGACGCGATCTTCACCCTGGTTCGGGACCACTACGCCACCGAGCAGCGGATCGTCGACAGCGGGATGGCCTACACCTTCCTGCGCGACAACTTCTACCTGGACCTCATGGAGCTGTTCGCCGGCGAGCAGGGAGTGATCGCCGGTCCGGCGGACGACGGGCGAGTCGGGATGGTGGCCCGCGCCGACGTCGCTCGCTCGGCCACCGCGGTGCTGCTCGACACCGAGCCGCACGCCGGGCAGACCTACACGCTGACCGGACCGGAGTCGCTGACCCTGACCGAGGCAGCCGAGCGGCTCACCGCGGCCCGCGGCCGGCCGTTCCGGTTCCACGACGAGACGCTGGAGGAGGCGTACGCGTCGCGGGCCCGCTATTCCGCCCCGGACTGGCAGGTCGAGGCCTGGGTGACCACCTACACCGCGATCGCCGCCGGCCAGCTGGATGTGGTCACCGACCATGTCGAGCAGCTGACCGGTCGGCGACCGACATCGCTCGCCGAGCATCTGGCCGGCGGAGCGGCCCGCTAGCCTCCAGAGCCATGGGACAGGTGGCCGACAACCTGGCACGGGTCCGCGAGCGGATCGAGGCGGCGTGCGACCGGGCCGGGCGAGACCCGGCCGCGGTGCGCCTGATGGCGGTCAGCAAGACCCAGAGCGCGAACGTGGTGCTCGAGGCCTACGACGCCGGACTCCGGCTGTTCGGCGAGAACCGGGTGCAGGAGGCGGTGGACAAGGCCGAGGCGCTGGCCGGGTACGCCGACCTCGAGTGGGCGATGATCGGGCACCTGCAGACCAACAAGGCTCGCGACGTCGCCGGGTTCGCCCGGGAGTTCCATGCCCTGGACTCGGTCAAGGTGGCCGAGGCACTGAACCGGCGGCTGCTCGACACCGGCCGGGAGCTCGACGTCTTCCTCCAGGTGAACTCCTCCGACGAGCCGCAGAAGTTCGGGCTTCCGCCGCACCGGATCGAGGCGTTCGCCCGCGACCTGGTCCGGTTCGGGGCGCTGCGGGTCCGCGGACTGATGACCCTGGCCGTGTTCTCCGACGACCAGGACGCCGTGGCCGCCTGCTTCGCCCGGATGCGCACCCTGCGAGACCAGTTGCGCGCCGCCGAGGTGCCAGGCAGCTACAACGAGCTGTCGATGGGCATGTCCGGCGACTTTGAGCTGGCCATCGGCTACGGCGCGACGACGGTCCGCGTCGGTGAGGCGATCTTCGGCCCGCGCCGCTGACTCCGCCGCCGTCAATCGGGCAGGTTGTCGATCGGGATCGGCGGGAACTCGTCGGCGGGGGTGAACCCGAGCACCCGGCCCAGGAAGTAGACCTGCGCCTGGGTCGCGGAGATGATCGTTTCCGCCCGGCGGAAGCCGTGGCCCTCCCCGGCGTACATGATCACGGCGACCGGCAGACCCTTGGCCCGGACAGCGGCGGCCATCGCCTCGGTCTGCGCCGGCGGGACCACCCGGTCGTCGGTTCCCTGCAGCAGCAGGATCGGCGCCGTGATGCGGTCGACACGGGTCATCGGGGAGCGGTCGAGATAGGTCTCCCGGGCCTCCGGGTAGGGACCCACGAGCCCGTCCAGGTAGCGCGACTCGAACTTGTGGGTGTCCTCGGCCAGCGCCTCGAGGTCGCTCACCCCGTACAGGCTGATCCCGGCGGCGAAGATGTCGCTGCTGGTCAGCGTCCGCAGTGTGGTGTAACCGCCGGCGCTGCCGCCGCGGATCACCAGCCGCGCCGGATCCGCCCGGCCCTGCTCCACCATGGCCCGCGCTCCGCCGATGCAGTCCTCGGCGTCGACGATGCCCCACCGTCCGCGCAGGCGTTCCCGGTACGCGCGTCCGAAGCCCGCGCTGCCGCCGTAGTTGACGTCGAGGATCGCATAACCCCGGCTGGTCCAGAACTGGTGAGCCAGCTGGAACGCACCGTTGGCGAAGCCGGTCGGGCCGCCGTGGGACAGCACCAGCAGCGGCGGCCGGCGATCGGCCGGCGCGGTGTAGTCGGGGTTGGCCGGCGGGTACAGCCAGCCGTGCACCGGGCCTTCGGCGCCCGACCAGGTCACCGGCTCGGCGACGGAGACCGCCTCCCGGGGCAGCGGTGCGGGGGCCGCGCTGCGCACCACAGTCCAGGTCCGCGTGGCGACGTCGAGCAGACAGACGGCCGGCGCCTGGTCGGGGAAGGCTCGGACGGTGGCCGCCTGCCCGGCTCCGGTCGCCAGGGCCAGATCGGCGACGCCGGTGTCGGCGACCGGCACCAGCTCGCCGGTCGACACGGTGAGGATGGCCAGCGACTGCGGGCCGCCGTGATTGACGGCACAGACGAGGTGGTCGTCGTCCAGCACCGCGTACGGGGACTGG
>DASQVF010000242.1:0-8995 GCA_035640915.1 Propionibacteriaceae bacterium | reverse complement strand
AAGTCGTCATGGCCCCAGCCGGCGACCCGGCCCGCGGGGCCGCGGCTTCCGGGCCGCGGGCCCTGAGAAACTGCCTCCCGTTGCCCAGAAAGCCCGCGACACGCCGGGAGGTGGTGAAACGCGGGGTCGTTTCTCAGGGAGCGGCGGTACGAACTGTCAGCAAGGTTGGGGTGGGACTACGCCGGCTGAAGCACTCCGTCCACCCGCCGCGGCAGCCGCCACGGGTTGTCCTCCTGCAGCGCGGGCGGCAGCACGTCGTCCGGCGCGTCCTGGAAGGTCACCGGCCGCAGGAACCGGTCGATCGCCGCGGTGCCGACCGAGGTGGTTTGTATCGACGTGGTGGCCGGGTACGGCCCGCCGTGGTGCTGGGCGTAGCTGACCGAGACGCCGGTCGGCCACCCGTTCCAGACCACCCGGCCCACGCGCTCGCTGAGCACGTTCTGCAGCGCCGAGGTGACGGGCTCCGGCCCTTGTCCATGGATCGTCGCGGTGAGCTGCCCGTCGAACACCTGCGCGGCGGCCAACAGCTCCTCCTCCGACGAGTACGACACCACGATCGCGGTCGGACCGAAGCACTCCTGGGTCAGGGCCTCCGGGTCGGACAACAGGTCGGACACCGTCGCCGCGAGGATCGTGGGCGACGGATCCCCGTCCGACCTGGCCTCCCCGGCGATCACCCGCACGCCGGGTCGCTCCGCGACTCGGGCCAGCGCCTCCGAGTAGCCGGACCGGATCTGCTCGCTCAGCATCGGTGCCGCCGGCTTCTCCCGGGCCAGCGCCGCGACGCGGTCCTCCAGACCGGAGGCGGCCGGGACGAACAGCAGCCCGGGCTTGGTGCAGAACTGGCCGTTGCCCATCGACATCGAGCCGACGAAGCCGGTGGCGACCTCCTCGGCCCGCGACGCCGCGGCATCCGGCGTCACGAACGCCGGGTTGACGCTGCCGAGCTCGCCGTAGAACGGGATCGGTTCCGGCCGGGAGACGGCGAGGTCGAACAGGGACCGGCCGGCCCGAAGGGAGCCGGTGAAGGCGGCCGCCCGGATCCGCGGGTCCTGGACCAGCGCGATGCCGGTGTCGAACCCGGTCACCACGGCGAACGTCCCGTCCGGCGCTCCGCTCTCCCGCAGCGCCTCGACCACCTCGGCTCCCGTGGCCACCGAGAGCTGCGGGTGGCTCGGATGGGCCTTCAGCAGCACCGGGCAGCCCGCGGCCAGGGCCGAGGCGGTGTCGCCGCCGGCAACGCTGAACGCGAACGGGAAGTTGCTGGCCGCGTACACCGCCACCGGGCCGATCGGCCGCTGCATCCGGCGCAGGTCGGGCCGGGGCCCCATCGGCCAGTCCGGATCGGCGTGGTCGATCGTGGCCCCGAGGAAGGAGCCGTCGCGGAGCACATCGGCGAAGAGGCGCAGCTGGAACGTGCTGCGCTTCAGCTCCCCCTGCAACCGGTCCGCGCCGAGATGGGTCTCCTGCGCGGCCAGGGGCACCAGACTGTCGGCCGCGGCGTCCAGCCGGTTCGCCACCGCCTCCAGCCACCCCGCCCGGTCGGACGGGCGGGAGTCGACGAGGACGCGGGCGGCCTCGGCCGCCGCGCCGATCCGTCGGTCGAGCTCCTCCGGTGACGTGTCGGCCGGTTCCTGAACTTCCTGCTCGCGCACCGTCATCCTTGCTCCTGGTCGAGATCCCGGCCGACGAGGACGACCGGGTTGGTGAGTGTGCCGATGCCGGGGATGTCGATGGTGACGACGTCGCCGGCCCGCAGCGTGAACGACTCGTCCGGGACGATGCCGGTACCGGTGAGCAGCACCACGCCGACCGGGAAGGTGAGCGCGGCCATCAACCACCCGGCCAGGTCCTCGAACGAACGGGTCAGGCTCGCGGTGCTGGTCGAGCCCGAGAACGCCACCGCGTCCCCGCGCCGGACCTGGCAGCTGATGTCGAACGGCGGGGCCGCGGCGGCCCAGACCGGGACGATCGCTGACCCGAGGGCACACGCCCGGTCGTAGACCTTGGCCTGCGGCAGGTACAGCGGGTTCTCGCCCTCGATGGAGCGGCTGCTGACGTCGTTGCCGACCACGTAGCCGAAGACCTCCCCGGCGGCGTTGAGCACCAGGCCGAGCTCGGCCTCCGGGGCGTTCCAGGGCGAGTCGGCACGGACGCCGACCGGCGCTCCGTCCCCGACCACCCGTGGCGCCGTCGCCTTGAAGAACACCTCGGGTCGTCGGGCCACGTAGACCCGGTCGTAGATGCCGGCCTCGGTCGACTCCTCCATCCGGCCGGTGCGGCTCCGCTCGTAGGTGACGCCGGCCGCCCACACCTCCTGGGAGTCCAGCGGCGGCAGCAGGGTGCCGTCGAGGTCGGCGGCCGTCCCGGCGGCGTTGACGGCCGCCTGAGCCTCGGCGAGCGGTCCGCGCAGCAGGTCGTCCAGCCCGATCCGCAGCGGTGCATCCCCGGCCGCCGTACGGACCGCCCAGCGGACCTCGCCGCCGAGGTCGAGCCGGACCAGCTGCTGCTCCGGGCCGTTCAATGGGACTCCCGAGCGACCCCGGGCCCGCTGGCGCCGACCAGGAAGTCGAGGTCGGCGCCGGTGTCGGCCTGCTCCACGTGGTCGACGTACAACCGCTCCCAACCGCGGTTCGGGGCGGCGAACGCATCGGTCACGGTGGTCGACGGCGTCCGGCGGACCAGCTCCTGCTCCGGTACGTCGAGCTGCAGCAGCCGACGCGGCACGTCCAGCACGATCGGATCGCCGTCCTGAACCAGCGCGAGGAGTCCGCCGGCCGCCGCCTCAGGAGCCACGTGCAACACCACGGTGCCGTACGCCGTTCCGCTCATCCTGCCGTCGCATACCCGCACCATGTCACGAACACCCGCCTCGAGGAGCTTCCGGGGTAGGGGAAGGTTCGCGACCTCCGGCATGCCGGGATACCCCTTGGGCCCGCAGCCGCGCAGCACCAGGACGGAGTCCGGCGTGACGGGCAGGTCCGGATCGTCGATCCGGGCGCGAAGGTCCTCGACGGAGTCGAAGACCAGCGCCGGTCCCCGATGGACCAGGAGCTCCGGGCTCGCCGCCGCCGGCTTCACGATGGCGCCGCCCGGTGCCAGGTTGCCGCGGAGCACGGCGATGCCGGCGTCTTCCTGCAGCGGCTGCTCCCGCGGAGTGATCACTTCGGTGTCCCAGACGGGCTGGTCGGCGAGGGCCTCCACCAGCGTGCTGCCGGTCACGGTCATGGCGGTCGGGTCGAGCAGATCTTTGACCTGGGCCAGCACGGCCAGCGGCCCTCCGGCCCGGAACAGGTCCTCCATCAGGTACCGGCCGGCCGGCTGCAGGTTGACCAGCAGCGGCACTCCGGAGCCGATCCGGTCGAAGTCGTCCAGACTCAGGTCGATCCCGAGCCGGCCGGCGATGGCGAGCAGGTGGACCACCGCGTTCGTGGACCCGCCGACGGCGGCCAGCGCGACGATGGCGTTGTGGAACGACGCCGGGGTGATGACCGAGGAGATGGTCCGGTCCTGCTGCACCAGCTCCACGGCGAGCCGGCCGGACACGTGCGCGCCCTCGAGCAGCCGGCTGTCCGGCGCCGGGGTGCCCGCCAGCCCGGGGATCGTCATGCCGAGCGCCTCGGCCATGATGCTCATGCTCGAGGCGGTGCCCATGGTGTTGCAGTGGCCGCGGCTGCGGATCATCGACGACTCGGACCGCAGGAACAGCTCCGCGGACAGCGTCCCGGCCCGGACCTCCTCGCTCAGCCGCCAGACGTCGGTACCGCAGCCGAGGGTCTGCCCCCGGAAGGTTCCGTTCAGCATCGGTCCGCCGGAGATCACCACGGCCGGAAGGTCGACACTGGCCGCCGCCATCAGCAGGGCGGGGATGGTCTTGTCGCAACCGCCGAGCAGGACGAGTCCGTCGACGGGGTTGGCGCGGAACATCTCCTCCATCGCCATCGCCGCCATGTTCCGCCACAGCATGGCCGTCGGTCGGACCAGGGTCTCCCCGAGCGAGACGACCGGAAGGTTCAGCGGGATGCCGCCGGCCTCGTACACACCGCGCTCCACCGCCGAGGCCACCTCGTTGAGGTGGGCGTTGCAGGGGGTCAGGTCCGACGCCGTGTTGGCGATGGCGATCTGCGGACGGCCGGTGAAGGCGCTCGACGGAACGCCGCGCCGCATCCACGCCCGGTGCAGGTAGCCGTTGCGGTCGTCCCCGGCATACCACTCGTCGCTACGCAATCGTGCCATTGCCTACCTTTCGTTACCCACGGGAGGCGACTCCGTCACGGGATGAGGATCGTCCGGCCGACGCTGCCCGCCCGCAGCTCAGCGTAGGCCTCGTTGACCTCCGACAGGTGCCGGCGGCCACCGAGCAGCTCGTCGAGCGGCAGCCGCCCGGCGAGGTAGAGCGCGAAGATGCGCGGCAGGTCGATGCGCGGGTTGCTGGAGCCGTACAGCGCGCCGACGATGCGCTTCTGCCGCTGGACGAGCTCGTTGATCGGTACCGCCACTTCGGCGTCGGTGCTGTTCAGCCCGAGCGCGACGAGCGTGCCGGCGGGCCGCAGGCACTCGACCGCCTGCCGCATCGTCGCCGGCTGGCCCACGGCGTCGAGAATCCACGGCGCCCCACCGTCGGAGAGCTCCAGGACCTGCTCGACGACGTTCCCCTCGCCGGCGTCCACCAGGTGGGTGGCTCCCACCCGCCGGGCCCGGTCGAGCCTCACCGGGTCGAGGTCGATCGCGATCACCGGGTGGGCACCGAGCAGCGCAGCCCCCATCACGGCCGCCAGGCCGACTCCGCCGGCTCCGAAGACGGCCAGCGGTCGGCCGGTGGGCTGCTGCACGAGGTTCATCACCGCACCCACGCCGGTGATCACCGCACAGGCGGAGATCGCGGCGACCTCGGCCGGTACGCCGTCCGGCACCCGGAGCACGCTGGTCTCGGACACGACCACCCGTTCGGCGAAGCACGAGACGCCCATCAGATGGTGGACGCGCTGCTCGCCCTGGTGCAGCCGGGTGGTGCCGTCCATCAGCCCGTTGGTCGTCGCGAGCACCCGGCCGAAGCGGCAGAGGACCGGGTTGCCCGCCACGCACGCCTCGCACTCGCCGCAGCGGGGCCGCCAGAGCAGGGCCACCCGGTCGCCGACCGAGACCCGGTCTCCGGTGCGGGGACCGACGGCCTCCACGACGCCGGCACCCTCGTGGCCGACCACCAGGGGGAGCTTGGCCTTCAGGTCGCCGGTCATGTAGTGCAGGTCGCTGTGACAGACCCCGGCGGCCTCGATCCGGACCGCGACCTCGCCGGGTCCCGGCTCGTCGAGCTCAACGTCCTCGACCCGTAGCGGTGCGCCGATCTCGCGCAGCACCGCTGCCCTCATCGAGCGGCTACCGCGGCGCCAACGCCACGCTGAAGCTCGGCGAGGAGCGGCTTACGCACCGCGCAGGACTCGAACGCGAACGAGTCGGCGAGCGCATCCAGCTCGCTGTCGTCCAGCCCGCGGAACCGGCTGGCGTACTCGTGGGCCAGCGGCTGAGCGATGGTGATATTGAGCAGCAGCGTCCGCACCCAGTCGAACCGGCCCCACGGGTAGGGGTCGAAGTCACCGAACTCGCGGGCGATCAGGTCCTGGACGGGCTGGGTCACCTCGGCGATCCCGATTCCGTCGCTGCCCCACTGGTCGGCGGCGAGCCGGTTCTTCTTGGCTACGAAGTCGTCGAACCGGCGACGGTACGGCGTGTCCGGCCGGACCGAGACCAGGCCCTGGCGGCCGATGTCCTTGTACATCCACAGGGCCCAGCTCGCCCGATGCCGCGAGTAGAGGTCGAGCTGGTCGGCGAGGATGCCGCGGAGCCGCGTGTCCTTCGCCTCGTCGCCGGTGTAGATGGGACCGAACTCCCCGACCAGGATCGGCGTGCCCGTCGACCGGGCGTACGCGGACCGCTGGAGGAACTTCTGCTCGGCCTCCTCCCGGCTGTAGTGGGGACTGCGGCCGAGACCGGCCGGCACGTAGTCGTGGAGGGTGTAGACGGCGTTCTCGAAGGGTTCGTCGAAGATGTCGAACTCGGTCGCGTACGTGTTGCCGTCCAGGAAGACCACGTGGTCGGGATCGACCGCCCGGATGGCGGTGACCAGCCGCCGGTAGAAGGGTCCGACGACGGCCCGGGACTCGTCCGCCGGCTCGTTCAGCAGGTTGTAGCCCGCCACCCACGGGTTGCCCCGGTAGTGGTCGGCGATGGCCTCCCACAGGTGCACCACCCGGTCCTGGAAGTGCCGGTGCTCCCAGAAGGCGGCGACGTGGGTGGGGTTGTCGGAGTGCCAGTGCTGGTTCTGCGAGCCGGGCAAGGCATGCAGGTCGACGATCGAGTAGACGCCGTGGCGGGCCAGTGCCTCGATGGCCCGGTCGAGGTGACGGAAGCCGTCGGCCTTGATCTCGAACGGTCGGGCGTCGTCCTCGAAGTGCTTGTAACCGACGGCGATCCGGGCCAGGTTGAACCCCGCGCTGCCCAGGAACGCCGCGTCCGGCTCGTCGAAGAACCTCCTCAGCAGGCGCTCGAAGAACCGCTCCGCCCGGTCCTCGCCGATGGCCTGCCGAACCTCGCGCCGCATCAGTGTCTCGTTCGCCGAGTACCCGGTGATGAAGTTCTCCATGTTGAGCCAGCCACCGAGGCACACGCCGCGAAGAAGCAGCGAATCGCCGTCGGGGCCGAGGAACTCCGACCCGGAGGTCCGGATCACCGGGGTCTGTGCTGTCATCCGACGTCCTTACGAAAGTTTCGTAGAATTGAGAGACACTTTTCCTCCACCAACTTACGTAGCCATCCCAAGACCGTCAAGCGGCTCCTTCGGGCGCCGGTGCGGCGCAGTCATCGGCGGCTGGGGGCGAACTCGTTGAACGCCTCGTGGCCGGTCCGCAGTCGCCCATCGGCCTCGATGAAGTGCAGCCACTCGGGATGCCCGACCGGGCCGTACTCGTCCCGGTGCAGGTCGGCCACGAGACTGTGGTGCAAGGCGTGGGCGGTGAACCCGATGCCACGCCGGACCAGCTCACCGAGGGTGTAGCGCATCACCTCCACGTGCTGGGCGTCGTCTCGGGCTCCCCAGACCGTCTCGTTGGCCACCAGCTCCTTGCCGGCCCGGCGGGCGATTGCGACGCACTCGTCGAGGTAGGCCTCGAAGCCCTCCTTGGTCGTGACGTGGCTCTGCGGGTCTCGGCCTTGCCACATGTAGTACGGGTGGAAGCTCAGCACGTCGCTGATCGGCTCCGTCAACGTCAGGGCGGTCGTGTTCGGATAGTTCCCGATCGTCAGCGGCTGCTCCGCGCCCGCCCGCTTGCACGTGTCGTAACACCAGGTCAGCCATCTCAGCTCGGCCTGCCGGACCGGACTCTCGGGCTGGTCGACGTAGTGACCCATCAACGGCTCGTTGCACAGATCCCACATCAGGATGCGGTCGTCACCAGCGTGTCGGCCGACGACGTCGTCGAGGTAGCGGGCGAAAACCTCTTCGACGATGCTGAGCCTCCGGTCGCCCGGGTCCGCGTTCGCGAAGAGGTCCGCCGCGTGGTTCCAGGCACTCCAGTAGGGCACCAGGTGGTCGATAGGCACACCACCGAAGTCACAGACCGGGTCACGCCAGCGGTTGAACAGCACCGGCACGACCCCGATACCGTGGTCGGCGAAGATGCGCAGCCCGCTCTCGAAATCCGCGAGGAACTTCGCCGGTTGTCGCTGGTACGCCTCGTGCGACAACCACCAGCGTGCCGTGTTCCACTCCGGGAAGTACCGCTTGCCCCGCGCGATCTCGACAGCCATCAGGTCGGCGTCGTGGTGGAGCCAGAGGTCAAGGCCACTGGACCCCCAGGAGCCGTCGTAGTTGAACCCGAAGATGTCTTGGCTTTTCAAGGGTTGATCCTTCGTGTTTACGGTGTCAACGGTCGGATAAGGGTTGTCGAGCCGTCGTCGGCGACGGCGGGTTCTCACACCACGGCACGAGGGGGAAAGGGCGCGGCCGCCTCCTCAGGGCGAGTCCCGGCCGAGCACCTGGATCAGCTCTGCGAACAGGTCGAGGTCGTGGACGAAGTCCTCGGGCGTGGTCTTGGGCGCGGTGCCGTCCGAGACGATCTGGTGGAAGTACTCGAGCTCGTAGGTGTACGGGTCCTTCAAGTTCGGCCGGTTGACCGCGGTGAGGAAGGCCTCGCCACGGGTCTCCTCGGTCACCAGGGTCGTCGGCAGGTGGCGGATGTAGGGAGTGTTGTACTGGACCCGCAGCATGGAGGTCTCGCCGTACACCTCGATGTGGGCGTCGAAGCGGACCTGCCGGTCGACCCCCGTCTCGTAGGTGACCACGAAGTCGTCGTAGTCCAGCAGCGCGGCGATGAAGCGCCCGTTCCGCCACATCCGCGCCGCCGCCACCCCCCGTGGACGGCCGAGCAGCTCGCGCATGGCGGACAGGTCATGGCTGCCCAGCCCGCAGAGCAGCCGATAGGCGCCCGCGAGCTCGTCGGGGACGTTCCCGATCGCCTCCCGCACCAGCTCCCGACCCCGCGCCCGACGGCGGGCCATCGCGTCGGACGGGAAGTCCTCCGGCCGGACCACGTCTGCCACCTGGTCGATGATCAGCCGGTTCTGCCCGATGACGTCGTGCACCCGGGCGAAGTTGATCGAACCGAGGCTGGGCAGGAGGTTGACGGCCTCGGTGAAGGCCGGGGCGAAGCGCCTCATGTAGCCGACCATGACGGTGCGACCGGTCCGGTCGCGGGCAGCGATGATCTCCTCGGCCTCCCGGGCGTTCAGGCACATGGGCTTCTCGACCAGCACGTGCAGGTCACGCTCCAGTGCGGCGATGACGCACTCGGCGTGGTATTCGTCGCTGTTCAGCACCAGCACGGCGTCGAGGCCACCGGCGTCCAGCATGCTGAGAACGTCGTCGTAGCGGTTCGGGATGTCGAAGCGGGCCCCGATCACCTCCAGGAGGGTCGGAGAGATGTCACAGGCGGCGCGCACC
>DASQVF010000241.1:0-8929 GCA_035640915.1 Propionibacteriaceae bacterium | reverse complement strand
CCGTACCCAACCCCTGACTCCTCGCAAGGACCACCGATCATGAAAACCGCCGAGATCCGGCGCCGCTTCCTGGACTTCTTCGCCGCGCGCGGCCACCAGGTGGTGCCGTCAGCACCCCTGCTCTACAACGACCCCACCCTGCTGTTCGTCAACGCCGGCATGGTGCCCTTCAAGCCCTACTTCACCGGAGTGGAGAACCCGCCCTTCGACCGGGCCACCAGCGTGCAGAAGTGCGTCCGGACGCTGGACATCGAGGAGGTCGGCAAGACCACCCGCCACGCCACCTTCTTCCAGATGAACGGCAACTTCTCCTTCGGCGACTACTTCAAGGCCGAGGCGATCAAGTTCGCCTGGGACCTGGTGACTGGCTCGGTCGAGGGCGGCGGCTACGGCTTCAACCCGGACAAGATCTGGGTCACGGTGCTGCACTCCGACGATGAGGCGGCGGCGCTGTGGGCAAACATCGCCGGTCTGGAGCCGGAGCGGATCCAGCGCCGCGGGCTGTTGGACAACTACTGGCACATGGGCATCCCGGGACCCGGCGGCCCGTGCAGTGAGATCTACGTCGACCGCGGGTCGCAGTACGGGCCCGACGGCGGCCCGGTCGTGGACGAGGACCGGTTCCTGGAGATCTGGAACCTGGTGTTCATGCAGGAGGAGCTCGCCACCGTCCGGGCCAAGGACGACTTCGACGTGGCGTCGCCGCTGCCGCGCAAGAACATCGACACCGGCATGGGCCTGGAGCGGGTCGCCTTCCTGCTGCAGGACGTGGACAACCTGTACGAGATCGACCAGGTCTACCCGGTGATCGGCCGCGCGGCCGAGATGGCGGGCAAGACCTACGGCGCCGGTGGGGACGACGACGTCCGGCTCCGCGTCGTCGGCGACCACGTCCGGTCCGGTCTGATGCTGATCGGCGACGGCGTCACCCCCGGCAACGAGACCCGCGGCTACGTGCTGCGGCGGCTGCTGCGCCGGGTGGTCCGGGCGATGCGGCTGCTCGGGGTGGACGAGCCGGTGCTGCCGGAGCTGCTGCCGCTGAGCCGGGACCTGATGGGCGAGTCCTACCCGGAGCTGGTCAACACCTGGGACCGCATCTCCTCGATCGCCTACGCGGAGGAGGACGCGTTCCGCCGCACGCTGACCACGGGCACCCAGATCTTCGACCTGGCGGCCACCGAGATCAAGCAGGCCGGTCAGACCGTGCTGCCCGGCAGCCGGGCCTTCCAGCTGCACGACACGTACGGCTTCCCGATCGACCTGACCCTGGAGATGGCGGCCGAGCAGGGGCTGCAGGTCGACGAGCCGGCCTTTCGCACCCTGATGCAACAGCAGCGGGACCGGGCGAAGGCCGACGCCAAGGCCAAGAAGGCCGGGGCCCAGTCCAGCGAGGTCTACAAGGAGCTGCGCGGGGCGGGTCCGACTCCGTTCACCGGCTACACCGAGCTGTCCACCGAGTCGACGGTGCGCGGCATCATCCGCGACGGTTCCCTGGTGAAGGCGGCCGAGGAGGGCTCGGTCGTCGAGGTGGTGCTCGAGCGGACCCCGTTCTACGCGGAGTCCGGTGGGCAGGACTCCGACGCCGGTCTGATCACCGGCGACGGCGTCTCCCTCGAGGTGCTGGACGTGCAGCGTCCGGTGAAGGGCCTGATCGTGCACAAGGCCAAGGTCGCCTCCGGCGCGCTGGTGACCGGCGTGGACGTGCTGGCCGCCGTGGACGGCGAATGGCGGCTCGGCGCCTGCCAGGCCCACTCCGGCACCCACGTGATGCATGCGGCGCTGCGCCAGGTGCTCGGCCCGACCGCGCTGCAGAGCGGCTCGTACAACAAGCCGGGCTACCTCCGGCTGGACTTCGCGTGGCCGAGCGGGCTCAGCCAGCAGGTGCGGTCCGACGTGGAGGAGGCGGCCAACCGCGCCATCCGCTCCGACCTGGGGGTCTCCGCGACCTACATGCCGCTGGCCACCGCCCGGGAGATCGGCGCGCTGGCCCTGTTCGGCGAGACGTACGGCGAGGAGGTCCGGGTGGTCGAGATGGGCGGCCCGTGGTCCCGGGAGCTGTGCGGCGGCACCCACGTCCAGCACACCTCGCAGATCGGGCTGGTGACCATGACCGGCGAGTCCTCCGTCGGCGCCGGCGTCCGGCGGGTCGAGGCGTTCGTCGGCATCGAGGCCTTCCACTTCCTGGCTCGTGAGCGGGCCCTGGTGATGGGGCTGAGCGACCTGCTGAAGGTGCAGCCGGACCAGCTGACCGACCGGGTGGGCCGGCTGGTGGCCCAGCTCAAGGCGGCCGAGAAGCAGATCGCCGACCTGCGGAGCCAGGCGGCGCTGGCCGACGTCGGCTCGCTGGTCGCCGGTCGCCAGGACCTGTTCGGGACGGGTTACATCGCCCACCGGGCCGAAGGCGTGACCGGCAACGACCTGCGCAACCTGGCGCTGGAGGTGCGGAACCGGGTCGCCGACACGCCGACCGTGGTGGCGGTGGTCGGTGGCACGGCGGACAAGCCCTCGGTGGTGGTGGTCACCACCGAAGGTGCCCGGAACCGCGGACTGCGGGCCGGTGACCTGGTCCGTGCGGCCAGCGAGACGCTCGGCGGCCGGGGCGGCGGCCGGGACGACATCGCTCAGGGCGGTGGCACCGACGGCAGCCGAGCGGCCGATGCACTGAAGGCGGTCGAATCCGCCATCGGGGACGTCCTCCAGTCATCATGACCTTCCGCCGCGGTGTCCGGCTCGCCGTGGACTGGGGCGACGTGCGGATCGGCGTGGCGGCCTGCGACGCCGACGGCGTGCTGGCCCACCCGCTGACCACCGTGCGGGCCGGTCCGGACGAGGTGGCCGACCTGGCCCGGCTGGTGAGCGAGCATGCGCCGGTCGAGGTGCTGGTCGGGCTCCCGCGGTCCCTGGACGCCCGGGAGGGAGCCGCGGCGGCCACCGCCCGGGAGCGGGCCGGCCGGCTCGCCGCGGCCGTCGGCGTACCGGTCCGGCTGGTCGACGAGCGGCTCACCACGGTGACCGCCACCCGCCGGCTGCGGGCCGGCGGACGCACCGCCAAACAGCAGCGGGCGGTGGTCGATGCAGCGGCCGCGGCCGCGATTCTCGAGCAGGGGTTGGCGTTCGAACGTGCACGGGGCGAGGCTCCGGGAGAGTTAGTATCGGCTCCTGATGCCGACTGAACCCCGGTCGGCTGAGCCCCAGGGAGACCCAGCAGCGTGTCATCGATGCTCGACCCGGAGGTCAAACCGAGCCCGGCGAGAGAGATGGTGCACAAGGGCAAGGGCTGCCTCGCGGTGCTCCTCGCGGCAGCCGTGCTGGCCTTCGGCGGCTACTTCGTCTGGGACCGGACCACCGGCTTCGTAGCCTCGCTCGGCGAGGTGCCGGACTACCCGGGACCGGGCAAGGGCAAGGTCACCGTCACCGTGCCGACGGGATCCTCGCTGGACGTGATCGGCGGCATCCTGGTCGACAAGGACGTGGTGAAGTCCAACCGGGCCTGGGACCAGGCGGTGCGTTCGGAGGAGCGGGCGCAGACCGTCCAGGCCGGCAGCTACATCATGAAGACCCAGATGCGGGCGATCGACGCGCTGCGGCTGCTGATCAACCCGGGCAGCTCACGGATCCGGTCCCGGTTCACCGTGCCGGAGGGCCTGCGGCTGTCGGCCCAGGTGGATGCGCTGGCCAAGGGCACCAAGATCAAGAAGGGCAACTTCGAGGCTGCGCTGAAGAAGCCGCAGAACCTCGGCCTGCCCAAGTACGCGAAGAACCGACCGGAGGGCTTCCTGTTCCCCGACACCTACGAGCTGACGGCCGAGTCGACGGCGACCTCGACGATGCAGCAGATGGTCGCCCAGTACAAGGCGGTGACCCGGGAGATCCAGCTGGAGGCGTCGGCCAAGAAGCTCAAGCTCAACCCGTACGAGGTGCTGATCGTGGCCAGCATCATCGAGAAGGAGGTCCGCCGGCCGGAGGACCGGGCCAAGGTCGCCCGGGTGATCTACAACCGACTGGCCGAGGACATGAAGCTGCAGATGGACTCGACGGTCACCTACGCCCTGAATCTCAAGGGCACCACGACCTCGAAGGAGCAGCGGAACAGCCGCTCGCCGTACAACACCTACCGCTACAAGGGCCTGCCGCCCGGTCCGATCGCGGCGCCCGGAAAGGCGGCGCTGGAGGCCGCGGCCGAGCCGGAGAACGGCAAGTGGATGTACTTCGTGACGGTCAACCTGGACACGGGCGAGACCAAGTTCGCCACCACCGACGAGGAGTTCCAGAAGCTGGTGGCCGAGTTCCAGGCCTGGTGCCAGGCCAACCAGGGGCGCTGTGTCAGCTGACCGACCTCGCCGCTGCGCGGTCCTCGGCTCCCCGATCGACCACTCGCTCTCACCGACGCTGCACCGCGCCGCGTACGCCGCCCTCGGCCTGGACTGGACCTACGACCGGTTCGAGGTGACCGCGGACGGCCTGGCCGACTTCGTGGCGCGACTGGACAGCCGCTGGCGCGGGCTCAGTCTGACCATGCCGCTGAAGGAGGCGGTGCTGGGTCTGGGAGAGCTCGACCCGGTGGCCCGGCGGACCGGGGCGGGCAACACGCTGGTCCTGGACGGGCCCGACCGGCGGGTCTACAACACCGATGTGGTCGGGCTGGCCTGGGCGGTCCGCCGCGTGACCGCCGCCCCGCTCAGCCGGGTGACCCTGCTCGGCTCCGGAGCCACGGCTCGCTCGGCCCTGCTCGCAGCAGCTGAGCTCGGCGCGGCCACGGTCACCGTCGTGGCGCGAACTCCGGCCCGAGCGGAGACGCTGGCCGCCCTGGGGCGCGAGCTGGACCTGGCGGTCGCCGTCCGGCCATGGTCGGCCGACCTGCCGCCGGCGGACCTGGTCGTCTCGACGGTGACCGCGGGAGCGGCCGACCCGTTGGCCAGGGCGGTCGCGGCGAGCGCACCGCTGGTCTTCGACATCGTCTACGCGCCCTGGCCGACCGTCCTGGCCGCGGCGGTGGCGCAGGCCGGCGGGACGGTGCTGGGCGGTCTGGACCTGCTGGTGGGCCAGGCCCTGCGTCAGATCGAGCTGATGACGGGGCAGGCCGTGGCTCCGGAGGTGCTGTACGCCGCCTTGGGGAACCGCCCGGGCCCGCTCATGTCAGTCAGCCAGGGTGGACGGCCCCTTGACCCGCCGAACCGCTGAAGGTGCGTGACAGACTTACCGATCGTGTTGCGTTGGCTGACCGCGGGGGAGTCGCACGGCCCTGCCCTGGTGGCGATCCTGGAGGGCCTGCCCGCGCACGTGCGGGTGACCACCGCCGACCTCGGCGAAGCACTGGCCCGGCGCCGGCTGGGGGTCGGTCGCGGCGCGCGGATGAAGTTCGAGGCCGATGCCGTGACCATCCTCGGCGGCGTCCGCCACGGCGAGACCCAGGGTGGGCCGGTCGCCGTGCAGATCGGCAACACCGAGTGGCCGAAGTGGCAGAGCGTGATGGCGGCCGACCCGGTGCCGGAGGAGGTGCTGGCGGAGCAGGCCCGCAACGCGCCGCTCACCCGTCCCCGGCCGGGGCATGCCGACCTGGTGGGGATGCAGAAGTACGACTTCGACGAGGCGCGGCCGGTGCTGGAGCGGGCCAGTGCCCGCGAGACCGCGGCGCGGGTGGCCCTCGGCCGGGTCGCGGCCAACTTCTGTGACCAGGCGCTGGGCGTGCGGGTGTTGAGCCATGTCGTGGAGCTCGGCCCGGTCGCCGCTCCGGCCGGGCGGCTGCCCGGGCCGGACGACCGCGCAGCCGTGGACGCGGACCCGGTGCGCTGCTTCGACCCGGAGACCAGTGCCGCCATGGTCGCCGAGGTGGAGCGGGCCCAGAAGGAGGGGGACACCCTCGGCGGAGTCGTCGAGGTGGTGGCCTGGGGACTGCCGCCGGGGCTCGGCTCGCACGTCCACTGGGACCGCCGGCTGGATGCTCGCCTGGCCGGCGCGCTGATGGGGATCCAGGCGATCAAGGGCGTGGAGGTCGGCGACGGCTTCGCCCTGGCCCGGAGCCGCGGCAGCGACGCCCACGACGAGATCGTGCCCGGGGCCGACGGGATCGCCCGGGCGTCGCACCGCTCCGGTGGCACCGAGGGCGGGATGAGCACCGGTGAGGTGCTTCGGGTGCGGGCCGCGATGAAGCCGATCGCCACAGTGCCGCGGGCGCTGCGGACCCTGGACACCTCGACCGGCGAGGCTGCCGTGGCCCACCACCAGCGCTCCGACGTCTGCGCGGTGCCGGCCGCGGGGGTGGTGGCCGAGGCCATGGTCGCCCTCGTCCTGGCCGACGTGGCCCTGGAGAAGTTCGGCGGCGACTCGGTGGGCGAGACCCGGCGCAACTGCGAGGCGTACCTCGCCGACGTGGCCGACCGGGGCCTGAGGATCCATGAGCGCTGAGCCGGGGCCGATCGTCCTGGTGGGTGCGCCCGGGGCCGGCAAGACCACCGTCGGTCGCGCCCTCGCCGACCGGCTCGGTCTCGGGTTCGTCGACGTCGATGCCGTGATCGTGGAGCGGGCCGGCAAGCCGATCGCGGAGATCTTCGCCGACGAGGGCGAGGAGGCCTTCCGAACGATGGAGGAGCAGGTCACCGCCGAGCTGCTCGACCAGCCGGGGGTGCTGGCGCTCGGGGGCGGCGCGGTGCTGTCGGCACGGACCCGGAGTGCGTTGCGGGGCCGCCAGGTGGTCTGGCTCCGGGTCGGCCTGGCCGCGGCGGTCAAGCGGGTCGGGATGGACACCGCCCGGCCGTTGCTGCTGGGCAACGTCCGGGGCCGGCTGCTCGGGCTGCTCAACGAGCGGGCACCGCTGTACGCCGAGGTGGCGACGCAGGTGGTCGACACCGACGAGCTCGACCCGGCCGCGGCTGCGGAGCGGATCGCCGCCGGTCGTGGCGCGCGCCCGGGTGTCATCGGCGCGCCGCGGCGGGACCAGCAAGGGGGGTCGCCGCCCCTTGCTGGTCGGGGCGGGAGCGATGCCTGAGCCGACCCGGATCGAGGTGCGGGCGGAGCGGCCCTACCCGGTGCTCGTCGGGACACGGCTGCTGGACGCCCTGAACGATCTGCTCGACCCGGGGGTGCAGCGGGTCGCGGTGATCCACTCGCCGACGCTGATCGACCTGGCCAGCCGGGTGGTCCGCCGCCTGACCGACGCCGGCCTCGAGCCGACCCGGATCGACGTGCCCGACGGCGAGGCGGCGAAGACGGCGGAGGTGGCCGCCACCTGCTGGTCGGTGTTGGGGCAGGCCGGCTTCACCCGCTCGGACGCGGTGATCGGGATCGGCGGCGGCGCGACCACGGACCTCGCCGGGTTCGTGGCCGCGACCTGGCTGCGCGGCGTCGCGCTGGTCAACCTGCCGACCACGGTCCTCGGCATGGTCGACGCGGCAGTCGGCGGCAAGACCGGCATCAACACCGCCGAGGGCAAGAACCTGGTCGGCAGCTTCCACGAGCCCGTCGGGGTGGTCTGCGACCTGGACGTGCTGGGGAGCCTGCCCGCCGCCGATCTGGTCGCCGGCCTGGCCGAGGTGGTGAAGTGCGGGTTCATCGCCGACCCGGCGATCCTGGACCTGATCGAGTCCGAACCGGCGGCCGCGGTGGACCCGGGCTCCGACCGGCTGCGGGAGCTGGTGGAACGGGCGATCCGGGTCAAGGCCGAGGTGGTGGCGGCCGACCTCCGGGAGGCCACCTCGACCGGGTTCCGAGTGGGCCGGGAGCTGCTCAACTACGGGCACACGCTGGGGCACGCCATCGAGCGACGGGAGCGCTACCGGTGGCGGCACGGCGAGGCGGTCAGCGTGGGTCTGGTCTACGCCGCGGAGCTCGCGCGGCAGGCAGGCCGGCTGGACGACGGCGTCGCCGACCGGCACCGCACGGTCCTCGACCGGCTCGGGCTGCCGACGACGTACGCGGCCGACGCGTTCGACGACCTCCTCGCGACCATGGCGCTGGACAAGAAGACCCGGGGTTCTACGCTGCGGTTCGTGATCCTGAACGGGTTGGCGAGCGCCGAGATCCTGCACGGTCCGCCGGTCGAGCTGCTGCGCGGCGCATACGCGGCGGTGGCGCGGTGAGCACCGCCGAGGACCACTTCGCCGAAGCGGCGGCGGCGTACGCCGACCTGGTCGCGGCGATCAGGCCCGACCAGTGGACGGCGCCCGGACTGGGAGAGTGGGACCTGCGGGCGCTCGTCGGGCACACCAGCCGATCGCTGATCACGGTGGAGACCTATCTCGGCCAGCCGGCGACGACCGAGGACCTGACCGGTCCGGCGGACTACCTGGCCGGCATCGCGAAGGTCGACCACGCCTCGGTCGCCGACCGCGGCCGGGCCGCCGGGGCGGCCCTCGGCGACGATCCGGCGTCCGCCGTGCGGTCCCTGCTCGACCGCGTGCTGCCGCTGGTCGCCGGCGACGACGACCCGCTGATCACCACCGTCGCCGGCGGGATGCGGCTGCGCCAGTACCTGCCCACCCGGACGTTCGAGCTGGTGGTGCACGGGCTGGACATCGCCCGGGCGGCCGGGCTGCCGTGGCCCAACTACAGCACCGGGCTGCTGACCGAGATGCTGCAGCTGGCCGTCGCTGCGGCCGCCCTCGGCGGCCGCGGTCCGGAGCTGCTGTTGGCCCTGACCGGACGCGCCAGCCTGCCGGACGGCTTCAGCGTCACGTAGTGCATGTAATATGCATGTATGACGGTTGCCTTGCAGATCCGGGACGTACCCGAGGATGTCCGGGACACGCTTGCCGAGGCGGCGGCCTCGCGAGGTCAGTCGATGCAGGCGTACCTGCTCGATCTGGTCGCCGAGGAGGCCAGAATTGCTCGGGTCACCAGCATCTTTGCCGATCTGGCACCGCACCGGGTGGTGATCCCGCCCGAGCTCGATGCGGCGGCCATCGTTCGCGAGGGGCGGGACGGTGGCTCTGAC
>DASQVF010000240.1:0-5204 GCA_035640915.1 Propionibacteriaceae bacterium | reverse complement strand
CGGCCAGGCGGTGATCGACCTGGTGCGGATCTCCACCCTGGCCGGCGCCGGCGTACCGCTGGCCCGGGTCGGCGAGCTGCTGCAGGCCGACGAGGCCGAGTTCAAGACCGCGGTGACCGAGCTGGACGCCGAGATCGCGGCTCGGGTCGAGGAGCTGCAGTCGCGCCGGGAGGACCTGGCCCAGCTGCCGTCGGCGGAGCGGCTCTGTGTCCCGCGTGAGGTCGCCGAGCTGCTCGACCTGGAGCGCTCGATCGGGATCAGCGAGCGGACCATCGCCATGGAGCGGGACGCCTGGATTCTGCTCGCGGCTGCCTACCCGGAGATGCTCGACGATGCGCTGAAGTGGAAACAACTCACCGCCAACGACCCGGCCTATCAGGAGCTGTTCGTCGAGATGGACCGGGCCTACGACTGGGACCCGGACGACCCGCGGCTGGTCGATCTGGCCCAGCGCTGCGTCGACGTGATGGAGAGGATCTACCCGGCCGAGGCCGCCGCTGAGTACATGGCGGACTGGTCGGTGGACAAGACCCGCTACCACCTGATCTCCGATCACGGGAGCGAGGACTCGCCGGCCTGGTCCCGGCTGAACGAGCTGGTCGAGCAGCTGTCCCGGGAGCGCGGCTACCCGACCTGGTGACCGCCGCCACGTCCTGCCTCGCCGAAACCTACGTTTACGTGGCTTCCGGTCGCTCTGCGCGGGTTGCAACCGGCGTGGAGCACCAGGAACCTACGTAAACGTAGGTTTCCGACGAGAGGCGAGGGCCTCAGGGGTCAAGCGTCATGCGGTCGTCGCCGGGGCGCGCCAGACGAGGGTGTGCATCAGGTCGGCGGGATCGCGCTCGACGGTGTTCCGGCGCTTGGGGCGCCCCGTCCGGCCGGCGGAGTCGTCGCCGAGCCAGGGCGGTACGCCGAAGGGCAGATCGCCGCGGGGGATGGCGGCGTAGTCGCGCTCGGCGAACCGGTCGCCGTAGTTGGGCAACGCCGGGTTCCCGTCCGGATCCGGCGCGACCACATCACGCAGCCCCTCGACCGCCGCCCGCCACTCGCTGATCAGCCGGCCCGCGTCCCGGCTGGAGGGATGCGGCACGGCGAACGTCGGGACGTCCGGCGCGTCGGACCACTGCTCCAGCGCGACCCGCGCCTGCAGGCCGAACGCCACGACCGCCTGCAGCTTCGGACCGACGACCATCGAGAACAGCTCGTTGCGCCAGCTCTGCTGGTCCGGCTCGGACAGGATCGGGATGGCCCGCATGGCCCGGGACGGCAGCAGGGCGTACGCGTACGCGTTGAGCAGCGCGTAGCTCCGAGTCAGCCCGAGCTTGCTCAGGAAGCCCTGGACCCGCTGGCCGGCGTCGCCGACCAGGGTGCGGCCGGCGACCCGTTCCACCGGACCCGGGTCGGAGGCGATGCCCAGCACCTTGGCCGAGCGGTCCAGCCGGCCGCGGTAGAAGATCGGCCCCCAGTCGTACCAGAACATCTCGCGGTGGGCCGCGTAGCTCGGCACGGCGGCGAAGTGGTCCGCGACGGTCGGCGGGGGTCCGGGATCGAAGTTAGCCATGGGGGTTCCTGTCGTAGTGCTCGTCCTGGCCGAGCAGCCGGGTGCAGAAGGCGTGCAGGTCGACGTTCGCCTCGAGGAGGTCGGAACGGGTCATGTGGTACGGGATTCCGCTGATCCCGAGGTCCTCGATCGGGATGCCGTCACCGGCCGCCGAGCGGATCGCCCGCCGGAACGACATCGTGAACCCGGTACCGCGGGGCAGTGGCGGGAGCGCGCCGTCGGTGCCGGCGAGGGCGTCGCGCAGCTGGTAGGACGTCCAGACGTTGGCGCCGCCCGCGCCGGTGGCCTGGCCCACGGTGACCAACGGGCCGATCCGGTGGTCCACCCAGCCGGCGGCGAACAGATCGCCGGAGGAGTAGGTGTTGGCGTCCACCACCGCGACCGCCCGGCCGGGATAGGTGCGGCCGATGTCGTTGCACCACGAGGGGTCGGTCAGCGGCAGCGGTTGGGCGTAGAGCTCCCCGGTCGAGGTGGCCTCCTGGAGCGACGGGCTCCACGCCTCCAGCTCCAGCCGGTTGAACGGGTTGTCCGCCATCTGCCGGGTGGCCGGCGTGGCCAGCAGCGAGAAGCGGGTGGGCGCGATCGTCGCGTCGGTGAACAGCTGCAGCGCCCGCTCGGCCGCCCAGATCAGCCCGCCCGGGTTGGCCCGCAGGTCGACGATCACGCCGGTCGGCGGCAGCAGCCCGAGCAGCCGGGCCATCTCGCGGACGAACGCTTCGTCGTCGGCCACGTCGAAGGACCAGATCCGCAGGTAGCCGACCTGGTCGTTCAGCTGCCGGGCGGCGAGCACGTCCTGCAGCGGGGTGTCCAGCCAGCCGTCGGCCGTCCGGAGCGGGGCCGTCTCGGGCCGGCGCGCCCGGTCCCGCTGCCACAGGTCGGGAGCGAAGACCAGCTTCTTGGCCCGGCGTACGGCCTCGGCGGCCAGGTCGATGGACTGCTTGCTCAGCCCTCGGCCCTCGTCCTCCATCGCCGTCCGCGCCTTGTCCGGCGCGACGACGCGCCAGGGCAGCCGGACCTCGCCGAGCCGGCCGCGCACGGTCCGGTAGCCGAGCAGCACCCACAGCTCGTCCGGCGGCGGCCCGTACTCCAGCGCTCGGAAGGTCAGCGACTCCAGCGCCCGGGCCCGGCGGGAGTCCGGCCGCCCGCCCGTCTCACGGTCCGCGTGGATCTCCACGGCGCGCGGGAACGGTACGCCGTTCCAGGACACCAGCTCGACTCCCGGCCGGAAGCCGCGGTCGGGCACATACTCCTCGTCGACCTTGCTGACCAGGTAGTGCGGATCGGCGTCCGGCCCGTGCTGCTCGACCAGGAACGGCAGCACGGCCACCGTCGCGCCCAGCGGCGTACGCCCCGAGTAGCGGGTGTGCGCGTCCCGCAGACCGGTCACGATGCCGGTGACGGCCCGGTGGAACTCGCCCTCGGTCAGCTCGGCGGCCCGCCGTCGCAGCAGGGTCAGCGCCTGCACCGGATCGGAGGCGTACGCGGCCCGCTTGGCCACCAGATGGGCGTACGTCCCCTCGAGCGCGGCGATCAGGACGTCCAGCACCTGCAGCCGCTCGCCCGGGTCCAGGCCCTGGCCCGCCGGTCCGCTGCCGATCCGTTCCAGGGCGTCGGCCAGCAGCTCGCCGCGCCGGGCGTCGGCCGTCTCCCGCTCGGATCGCATCGTGGTCACAGTGGTCGCACCTCAGCCGTAGTAGTCGGTCAGGCCGTCGAGCACGCCACCGTGGAAGCCGCGGCCGGCCAGGGAGGCCAGCCAGGCGGCGTCGTGGGTGAGCGACTCCAGCGGGGGGATGACCAGGTCGCCCAGGTCCTTCGGCAGCCCGCCGACGGGGGACAGCCCGGTGGGCATGTCCAGGGCCAGCCGGAACGGCGGCTCGCCGTCGTCCGGTCGGGTCCGGGCGGACAGCGCGTACCCCTGCAGGGCCGCCTCCACCTCCCGCTTCGGGTTGGCCCGGACCTCCTCCAGTCGGGCCAGCACCTCGTCCCAGGCCCAGGCCTCGGTCGGTGCGCTGGGCTGCATCAGGGCCAGCCGCATCGTCCGGTCGCCCACCGGCAGCGCGGTCGTCGGCCCCGCATCAGCCCTGGTCATCAGCGGCTCCGTGCCGTAGCGCGGCCGGCCGTCGATGACCACCAGGTCGACCTTCGCCTCGGTCGCCCCGACGATCGTCGCGAAGGGATCGGCCCCGCGCCGAGCGCGGATGACCGCCACGTCGGCCTGGGCGCCGGGCTGCAGCCGGCCGACCTGTCGCGGCCAGGCCCGGCGCAGGGCGTCACCCGGGTAGCAGGTGGCCATCTTGACCAGCTCGAGGTCGCTGAGCGACCAGCCGAGGTGATCGGCGACCAGTCGGGCGGCCTTGAGCTCACCGAGGACGTGCTTGGTGCCCGACGGCGCCCAGTCGGAGCCGAGGCAGACCCGGATCCCGGCCGCGCGGGCCGCCGGGACATCGGTGGTCTCGCCGTAGAGCCACAGGTTGGAGAACGGCGACCATGCGATGGCGCCCGGGGCCGACCAGCGGGCCAGATCGGCCGCGGTGACCGCGTTCGCGTGTACCGCGATGAAGCGCTCCTGCAGGCAGCCGGCGGCCTCGGCGTCGGCGTACTCCCGGGCCACCAGGCTGCCCTGCTGCCCCTCGGCGCAGTGATAGATGAAGGCCGAGCCGTTGCGCATCTTGGTGGCCTTCTCGGCCAGGGCGGCGGGCTTGGCGGTGAGCACCGAGGCGTACACGAGGTTGGCATCCCGGCCACCGAACCGCTCGTCCTCGATGTTGCGCACCAGCCAGCCGTCCCGCGGGCGGTTGTGCGGCGGTGAGCCCTGGATGGAGGTGGTGGCCCCGACGATCGCCTTGGTCTCCACGTAGCCGAGCAGCTCGTGCGGGCAGGCGGTGATCAGCCCGTACGCCGGCCAGGTCGTGCTCGTCGCGTACGAGTCCGCGCGGGTCCAGGAGTTGTGGTGCAGGAAGGGGACCTGCTGCTCGGGCTCGGTCCACAGCGGGAGGGTGTTGTAGGCGAGGTGGTTGTGCAGGTCGACCAGTCCCGGGATGACCAGCGAGGAACCGACGTCGACCACGGGTGCTCCTGAGGAGCCGGGCGGACCGGCGCTGCGACCGCGGGTGACCGCGATGATCCTGCCGGTGGTCTCGTCGATCCACACCCGGCCGGTGAACATCGCGTCCTCGGTCGGTGCGACGGTGGTGTCGCTGGCCAGCGGCACGATGCGCCCGCGAATTGCCCACATAGGTTGCCTCCCTCGTGAGGAAGAGTCTCGTGCCCACCGTGTGAGTACAACCACCGCTGGATTCGGGTCTCCGGCGCACGCTCCGCCGCCACGCAGTGCCGCGACCGCCCTGGCAGGGTTGTCGCCATGACGTCGACTCCGGAAGCCATCGCCACCGCCTTCTCCGGTCACCGGTTCGCCGAGGCGTACCCGGCCCTGCACGAGGACCTGCGCTGGACGCTGGTCGGCAGCTCGGTGATCGTCGGCCGGGATGCCGCGATCGAGGCGTGCCAGTCCACCCTGGCCGAGCTGGCCACCATGAAGACCCGCTTCGTCCGCTTCGACACCATCGTCGGAGCCGACGGCGTGGCGGTGGACGCGGTGGCGGAGTACGAGTCGGCCGACGGGAACGCGACCGTCGCCTCCTGC
>DASQVF010000239.1:0-10143 GCA_035640915.1 Propionibacteriaceae bacterium | reverse complement strand
GCTGATCTCGATCTACAACCGCCCGCTGCTCCAAGTGGTGCAGACCGAGCAGTTCGCCGGGGAGATCGTCCGCACGCTGGTCGGCTCCATCGGGCTGGTGCTGGCCGTGCCGCTGACCACGGCCGTCGGAGTCGCCGTCGTACGGGCCAGCCGGAGTGCCGTGGCGCCGCCCGGGCGCCGGCCGCGGCCGCAGCCGGCCCCCCACGGCGAGCTGTCCGGCACCGGCGGTGCTCCACCACACTCGGCGCCCGACAACTACGCAGCCGAGCACAACACCGGCGAGCAGCCGGTCGTCGACCACGCGCCCGACGAGACCGGAGTGCTGCCCGCCACCAGGTGGCGGACGTTCGGACAGGAGTCCGAGCCGCCGCCCGCACCGAGCGCTCCGGCCGCGGAGCGTTCGGGGTCCACCGGGGTGTTCGGCGAAGGACGCCGGTCCCGGCGGTCCCGGCGGCGCGACGACGAGGACGACTTCGGCGACTTCACCTACCTCCGCGAGCCGGAGGACGACACCGACCCGGGCCCGCGCACCGATCCGGGACCGCGTACCGATCCCGGCTCGTCCCGAGGCCGCCGCTCGCTCTAGCCGGTGAAGTCCAGGATCGTCCGCAGCCAGGCATCCGGCTGGTCGCGGTGCAGGCAGTGGCCGCCGTCCAGCTCGACGAAGGCGTCGGCGATCTGCCGCGCCGCCGCCCGGTCCGGACCGCGGAGCACGGTCGCGTCGGCCACCCCGATGCTGGTTCCGTCCTCGCGGGCCGCCACGACCAGGGTGGGGACGGCCACCCGGCTGGACTCCAGGCCCGGCCAGTCCGCACCTTTCCGCAGTCCGGCGGCGATCTCCTCGGCGCTGCAGCAGGCCAGGTCGTGCACCGCCTGGTGGCAGTCGCGGTCGGACCACCGCGGCTGGATCTCCCGGACCCGCTGACCGGCGGCTGCCGGGTCGCGCCGAGCGGCGCCGACGCTGCTGAGCACCGCCTCGGCCTCGGCGTCCCAGTCCACGCTGCGCGGACCAGGCGGCTCGTCCAGCACCACCGACCGGATCTCCGGCCCGTCCGCCACCAGACCGAGGGCCACCGCGGCGCCGAACGAGTGCCCGACCACCAGGTCGAGCGGGCGGTCGGCGAGCTCCCGGACCAACCAGCGGGCGGCGACGTCCGGGGTCAGCGGACGACCGGCGCGGGGGCTGGCTCCGTGCGCCGGCAGGTCGGGCGCCTTGACCCGCCAACCGGCTTCCGCCAGGGCCGGCCCCACCTTCCACCAGGTGGCGGAGGACGAGGTCGAGCCGTGCAGCAGCAGTGCTCGACGGCCGGCGGCCCCCCAGGATCGCCACCGGAGAAATCCCGTCGATGGGATCATGGCAGCAGTATGCCGCTGATCCGATTACGGTCTCGACCGTGAGCGTCGACCTGCCCGCCTGGTTCTTCGACCGCGACGACCCGACGCCGGACGGCCGCTTCTACGCCTTTCCCCGACTGGTGACCCACATCGACTCCGGCGCGATCCGCGCGGTCGGGGATCTGTACGCCGAGCTGGGCCTGGACGGATCGGCGCCGGAGCCGCGTCGGGTGCTGGACCTCATGTCGTCGTGGGTCTCGCACCTGCACCGCCCGCCGGCCGAGCTGGTGGTGCTGGGAATGAACGCCGCGGAGCTCCAGGCCAACCCGATGGCCACCGAGCGGGTGGTGCAGGATCTGAACACCGACCCGCGGCTGCCCTTTCCCGACGACTCGTTCGACGCGGTGCTGTGCTGCGTCAGCATCGACTACCTGACCCGGCCGATCGAGGTGCTGGCCGAGGCCGCCCGAGTGCTGCGACCCGGAGCGCCGGTGGTGGTCACCTTCTCCAACCGCTGCTTCCCGACCAAGGCGGTCCGCGGCTGGTTGAGCACCGACGACGCCGGCCGCTGCGCGATCGTGGCCCACTACCTGCGGGCCGCCGGCGGGTTCACCGAGCCGGAGGTTGCGGAACGTACGCCGCCCCGGAGGTCCGGCTATCGCGGCGACCCGCTGTACGCCGTGGTCTCCCGGGCCACTTGAACTCAACCTGACTTCAGGTTCAACACTGGGCGCATGACTTCCGCACTGATCACCGGCGCCTCCACCGGACTGGGTCGCGCCCTCGCCTTCGCGCTGGCCCGGGACGGCTGGACGCTGACCATCGACGCCCGCCACCCCGAGGCCCTGGAGCGCACCGCCGCCGACCTCGCCGCCCTCACCCAGGTCCGAGCGCTCCCCGGTGACGTCGCCGACCCCGCTCACCGTGCCGCGCTGCTCGCGGCCGCGACCGAGCACGGCTCGCTGGACCTGCTGGTCAACAACGCCAGCGACCTCGGCGGCTCGCCGCTGCCCGCGCTGCGCGACCTCGAGCCCGCGGCGTACGAGCGGCTGTGGCGCGTCAACGTGCTGGCCCCGCAGCAGCTGGTCCGCGCCGCCCTGCCCGCGCTGCGCCCCGGCGCGGTCGTGGTCAACGTCACCTCCGACGCCGGCGCCGAGCACTACGAGACCTGGGGCGGGTACGGGTCGACCAAGGCCGCGCTCGACCATCAGACGCTGACCTGGGCGGTCGAGGAGCCGAGGTTCACCTGGTACGCGGTCGATCCCGGCGACATGCGCACGGCCATGCACCAGGCCGCCTTCCCCGGTGAGGACATCTCGGACCGGCCCGAGCCCGAGGTCGTCGCGCCGCGGATCCTCGCCCTGGTCGGCTCCGGGCGCCCGAGCGGGCGCTACGTCGCCGCCGACCTGCCCGCCGAGGCCGCGGTGGACGCGGCGTGACCGACACGATGATCACCGGCGCGCCGACGACCCGGTTCGCCGCGCCGGATGACCTCACCGCCACCGAGCCGCCCGAGCAGCGTGGCCTGCGCCGCGACGGCGTACGGCTGCTGGTCGCCGAGCAGTCAGGCGTCACCCACACCCGGTTCGCCCGGATCGGCGACCACCTCGTCGCCGGCGACGTGCTGGTGGTCAACACCTCGGCCACCGTGCCCGGGCAGCTGGACGGCGTACGCGACGGCCGCCCGATCGTGGTGCACGTGGCCAACCGGCTGGCCGACGGCACCCGGGTGGTCGAGCTGCGCACGCCGCCGTACGCCGCCGCCCCGGTCCTCGACGGTCGGGCCGGCGAGCGGATCGAGCTGCCGGGCGGCGGCACGGTGGACCTGCTCGAGCCCTATCCCGAGCCGGGATCCTCGCCGACCGGGCAGGGCAACCGGCTCTGGCGGGGCGGGGTCCGCACCCCGACCCGGCTGAGCGACTACCTGGCCGCCTACGCCCGGCCGATCAGCTACGGCTACCTCCGCGAGTCCTTTCCCATCGCGGCGTACCAGACGATCTTCGCCCTCTGCCCGGGCAGCGCCGAGATGCCCAGTGCGGCCCGACCGTTCAGCGCCGACCTCGTCGCTGGACTGGTCACCCGTGGGGTGGTCTTCGCACCGATCACCCTGCACACCGGCGTGTCGTCCCAGGAGGCGCACGAAGGCCCGCAGGCCGAGTGGTTCGAGGTCCCGGAGACCACGGCCGCGCTGGTGAACGCGGCCCGCACCCAGGGCCGTCGGGTGGTGGCCGTGGGCACGACCGCCACCCGGGCGATCGAGTCCGCCGTGGCACCGGACGGAGCCGTGCAGCCGCAGTCCGGCTGGACGGAGCTGGTGATCGGCCCCGACCGACCGGTCCGGGTCGTCAACGGCCTGGTCACCGGCTGGCACAACCCGGAGGCGTCGCACCTGCTGCTGGTCGAGTCGGTGGCCGGGCCGGAGCTGACCCAGCGGGCCTACGACGCGGCGGTGAGCGAGCGCTATCTGTGGCACGAGTTCGGCGACTCGGGCCTGCTGCTGCCTTGACCGAACCGAGTCGTCAGCGGCTGCCCCAGGACCACGGCGGGCCGTCCAGCGGGCCCTCCTGACCGGCCACCTGGGTCTCGCCGAAGTCCTTGACCAGCTCGACGGTCGCCACCTGCGGTTCGCGCTGCAGGGCCTTGATCAGCGGTGCGGCGTGCGAGACGACCACGATCTGGGTCGACCGGCTGGCCTGGCCGATCAACCGGGCCAGTGGGGCCAGCAGGTCCGGGTGCAGGCTCGTCTCCGGCTCGTTCAGCACGATCAGGCCGGGTGAGCGCGGGCTCAGCAGGGCGGCCACCAGGAGCAGGTAGCGCAGCGTGCCGTCGGAGAGCTCGGTCGCCCCCAGCGGCCGGAGCAGGCCGGAGGCGCTGAACTGCAGCTCGAACCGGCCGGCCTCGGTGCGGACGCTCAGCTCGGCGCCCGGGAAGGCGTCGGCGATCGTCCGCCGCAGCGCCCGGGCGTTGCCGATCTCGAGAATGGTCTGCAGCGCCGCGGCGAGGTCGCGTCCGTCGTGGTTCAGCACCGGGGTCCGGGTGCCGACGTGGCTGGCCCGGGCCGGCGCATCGGCGTCGGTGCGGAAGTGGTCGTAGAACCGCCAGGACCGGACCTGCTCCCGGACCCAGAACAGCTCGGGCGCCCGGGCCAGGTCGACCACCTCGGTGATCATGGACTCGTAGGTCCGCGGCCGGGTGTCGGCGGTGACCCAGCCCGCGCCGTCCCGCAGCTCGACCAGCGGGCCGCGCCGTCGGGCCAGCAGGGTCGCCGGGCGGGCCACCTCCCCCATCCAGACCAGCTCACGCTTGATCTCCGGGTCGAGGTCGAAGGCCGACTCACCGGGGATGGGCAGCCCCAGATCGATCAGGTAGGAGAAGTCGTCGGCCGCGAAGCCGAGCTGGAGGCTGACCCGGTCGCTGCGTACGGTGCCCTGGACCGGATGCTCACCCCGGCGGACCGCGGCCCCGACCATCTCCGGTCCGGCCCACAGGGTCGAGGACAGCCCGCCCTCCCGGGCCAGGGACCCCACCACCTGGCCCTCGGCGCAGTCGGCCAGCAGCCGCAGGGCGCGATAGAGACTCGACTTGCCGGCCCCGTTTGCGCCGGTGATGACGGTGATCCGGGACAGCGGCACGCGCAGGTCGCGCAGCGAGCGGTAGCCGTGCACCGCAATGGTGTTGATCATGTGTGCCGCCGATGATCGAGCGCCACCGGACCCTCCTCCCCCGAGGCGCTGCCCATTATTCGGGTTTCAGCAGCGGGAAGAGGATCGTTTCGCGAATTCCCACGTTGGTGAACAGCATCACCAACCGGTCGATGCCGAGGCCGAGGCCGCCCATCGGCGGCGCCCCGAACTCCAGGGCGGCCAGGAAGTCTTCGTCCAGCTGCATCGCCTCGGGATCCCCGGCGGCCGCGGCCAGCGACTGGGCCGTGAGCCGCTCCCGCTGGATCACCGGATCCACCAGCTCGGAGAAGCCCGTGCCGCGCTCCAACCCGCCGATGAACAGGTCCCAGGCCTCGATCAGGTTGGGGTCACTGCGGTGCGGCCGGGCCAGCGGCTGGGCCAGCGGCGGGTAGTCGCAGACGAAGGTCGGCTGAATCAGGGTCGGCTCGACCAGATCCCCGAACAACCTCATGATCAGCTTCTGGGCGTCCCAGCCCGGCTCGTACGCCACGTCGTTGGCCTCGGCGATCTTGCGCAGGTGCTCGACCGTGGTCTCCGGCGTGACCTCCTCGCCGAGGTGCTCCGACAGGCCCGGATAGACGCTCAGCCAGGCCCACTCGCCGTCCAGGTCGATCTCGCCGGCCGGGGTGTCGATCACCCGCGGGCCCAGCCGGTCGGCGGCGTCGACGATCAGCTGCTGGGTGAGGGCGGCGATGGTGCGCTGGTCACCCCAGGCCTGGTAGACCTCCAGCATCGTGAACTCCGCACTGTGGGTGGAGTCGATGCCCTCGTTGCGGAAGATCCGGCCCAGCTCGTAGACCCGCTCCACCCCGCCGACCACGGCCCGCTTGAGGAACAGCTCGAGCGCGATCCGCAGGGTCATGTCGATGTCGAACGCGTTGAGGTGGGTGGTGAACGGACGGGCGTTGGCTCCGCCGTGCACCAGCTGCAGCACCGGCGTCTCGATCTCGACGTAGCCCTCCCGGTGCAGCGTCTCCCGCAGGCTCCGGGTGACGGTGGCCCGGGTGCGGACCATGTCCCGGGCGGCCTCCCGGACGGTCAGGTCGGCGTAGCGCTGCCGGACCCGGGTCTCCTCGGACAGCTCGGCGTAGAGGTTGGGCATCGGGCGCAGAGCCTTGGCCGCCAGCCGCCACTCGTCGGCCAGCACCGACAGCTCGCCGCGCTTGGAGGAGATCACCCGGCCGTGCACGAAGACGAAGTCCCCGAGGTCGACGTCGGCCTTCCACCGGGCCAGCTCCTCCTCGCCGACCTCGGCCAGCGACAGCATCACCTGCAGCCGCACGCCGGAGTGCTCCAGGCTCAGGCCCTCCTGCAGGGTGGCGAAGCAGAGCTTGCCGGTGTTGCGGACGAAGACCACCCGCCCGGTGACCCCGACCACGTCGGCGGTCTCCTCGCCGGTCTCGAGGTGTCCCCACTGCTCCCGGACCTGCTGCAGGGAGTGCGTACGCGGCACGCCGACCGGGTAGGCCTCGCGGCCCTCGGCCAGCAGCCGGGCGCGCTTCTCCTGCCGAACCCGCATCTGCTCGGGCAGGTCAGGGCTCGGCTCCTCGGGCACCCGGTCAGCCTAACGACCGACTCGTCGAAACCTCAGCGAGTCAGCGCGAGGGCGGGATCCCACAGCTCGGTCGCCGGGGCCAGGGCGAAGTCGACGGCGGCCAGTGCGTGGGCCTGCATCGAGTCGATCAGCGGCAGCGGGCTGTCCGCCGGGGTGAGCAGCAGGCCGATCTCGGTGCACGCCAGGACGACGGCCTCAGCGCCCCGGGCGGCCAGGTCGTCGACGACGGCCGCGTACGCCGCCCGGGAGGTCGGCTCGACCCGGCCCTGGGTGAGCTCGGCGAAGATCACCCGGTCGACCATCGCCCGGTCGGCGGCGTCGGGGACGACGACCGAGATGCCGTGCGCGGCCAGCCGGTCGGCGTAGAACGTCTCCTCCATCACCCAGCGAGCGCCGAGCAGACCCAGCCGGGTCCAGCCGTGCCGTTCGGCCTCCGCGGCGACGGCGTCGGCGATGTGCAGCAGCGGAACGCTCACCGAGGCGGCCACGGCGTCGGCCACCTTGTGCATCAGGTTGGTGCAGATGAGCACGACCTCTGCGCCGCCGGCCTCGCAGCGCCGGGCCGCGTCGCCGAGCAGGCGGCCGGCGGCCGCCCAGTCCTCGGCCAGCTGGCACCGGCGTACGGTCTCGAAGTCCAGCGACTGCAGGGCCACCGAGGCCGAAGCGTGGCCGCCGCGTCGACGCTGCACCTCGGTGTTGATGATCCGGTAGTACTCCAGCGTGGAGTACCAGCTCATGCCGCCGATCAGTCCCAGAGTGCGCACCCCCTCATCGTGGCCCCGGTCGCGGTCCCTGGGAAGACTTGGCTTCATTGGCATTGCCATAAGCAGCGCTTGGGTCCATGCTGCGGTGGTGGACCCGCGCCGACTGATGATCTTCCGTACCGTCGTCCGCGCCGGCGCGCTGGGGGCGGCGGCGCGGGAGCTCGGTTGGACTCAGCCGGCGGTCAGCCAGCAGCTCCGCCAGCTGGAGCGCGAGACGGGTTGCACGCTGCTGCTGCGCGGCCCTCGCGGCGTGACCCCGACCGAGGCCGGCACGCTGCTGGTCGCCCGGGCCGACGCCGTCGCGGCCCAGCTCGCCATGGCCGAGGAGGAGGTGGCCGGCGTCGCCGCCCTGCGCCGGGGCCGGGTGCGGCTGGCCGCCTTCCCCTCCGCCTCGGCCACGCTGGTGCCGCGCGCGCTGGCCCGGCTCAGCCAAGACAGCCCCGATCTCGACGTGGCGCTGACCGAGGCGGAACCGCCGGAGGCCCTGGCCCTGCTCGCCGACGGCCAGGTCGATCTCGCGCTGGTCTTCGGCTACCGGGAGGCCCCCGCGCCGACCGCGGCCGAGCTGTCCTGGGTGCCGCTCGGCCGCGAGCCGGTACGCCTGGTGCTGCCGGCCGGTCGGGTCAGCGGCGGCCGGCGGGTGGGCCTGGCGGAGCTGGCCGACCAGCCGTGGATCGCCGGGTGCGACCGTTGTCGCGCGCATCTGCTGCATCTGTGCGACCAGGCCGGGTTCGTGCCGAACATCCGGCACGTGACCGACGACTACGTGGTGGTGCAGAACCTGGTCGCCGCCGGTCTCGGCGTCGCCCTGCTGCCGCGCTCCGCTCTGGACGCCTACCGCCATCCCGCCCTGGACATCCAGCCGCTGCGGCCGGCCTCGTACCGCCATCTCGGCGCGGTCCATCGCGCCGGCGCCGAGACGGTGCCGGCCGTCCGCGCCCTGCTCGAGGCCCTGGTCACCGAGCGCGTGACCAGCTAGCCAGCCAGTAGGCTCCGGGCCTATGGCGGACGTGCTCTCCAACTACCGCCCCGGCGCGGCGTACGACGAGATGGTCGACGCCGAGGGCGCGGTCCGCCCGTCCTACGCCGCGATCCACAAGACGCTGGGCGGCTCCAACGCCGCCGAGCTGCGGCACATCGCCGACCTGCTGGCCAACAACTACACCCAGGCCGGAGTGACGTTCGACGTCGGCGGGGTGGAGCGGCCCTTCCCGCTGGACCTGGTACCACGGGTGATCGCCGCGGCCGAATGGTCCACCATCGAGGCCGGCGTCGCCCAACGGGTCCGGGCGCTGGAGGCCTTTCTGGCCGACGTGTACGCCAGCGCCCGGGTGATCGCCGACGGGGTGGTGCCCAGCCAGCTGATCACCTCCTCCACCCACTTCCACCGCGCGGTCTGGGGCGTCGAGCCCGCCAACGGGGTTCGCGTCCATGTGGCCGGCGTCGACCTGATCCGCAACCCCGACGGCGACGTACGGGTGCTCGAGGACAACGTCCGCGTCCCCAGCGGCGTCTCGTACGTGATGACCAACCGCAGCGCGATGATCACCGCCCTGCCCGGCGCCTTCGCCAACCAGCGGATCCGTCCCGTGGCCGGCTACCCCACCCGGCTGCTCGCCGCCCTGCGCAAGGCCGCCCCGGCCGGCGTCGACGACCCGACCGTGGTGGTGCTCACCCCGGGCGTCTACAACTCCGCCTACTTCGAGCACACCCTGCTGGCCCGGACCATGGGCGTGGAGCTGGTCGAGGGCCGCGACCTGGAGTGCCGCCGAGGCAAGGTCTACATGCGCACCACCGCCGGGCCGCAACGGGTGGACGTGATCTACCGGCGGGTCGACGACGACTTCCTCGACCCGGTGCACTTCCGCAGCGACTCGATGCTCGGCGTCCCCGGCCTGGTCAACGCGGTGCGGACCGGTGGGGTGACCCTGGCCAACGCCATCGGCAACGGCGTGGCCGACGACAAGCTGATCTACACCTACGTGCCGGACCTGATCCGCTACTACCTGCACGCCGAGCCGATCCTGCCCAACGTGGACACCTGGCGGCTGGAGGAGGACACCGCACGGGAGGAGGTGCTCGACCGGCTGGAGGAGCTGGTGGTGAAGCCGGTCGACGGCTCGGGCGGCAAGGGCATCGTGATCGGCCCCCGGGCCAGCCGGTCGGAGCTGGACGCGCTGCGCCGCCGGGTGACCACCGACCCCCGCGGCTGGATCGCCCAGCCGGTGGTCCAGCTGTCCACGGTGCCGACCCTGATCGAGGACCGGCTGGCGCCGCGGCACGTCGACCTGCGCCCGTTCGCGGTGAACAGCGGCGACGACGTCTGGGTGCTGCCGGGCGGGCTGACCCGGGTCGCCCTGCCGGAGGGCGAGCTGGTGGTCAACTCCAGCCAGGGCGGCGGCAGCAAGGACACCTGGGTGCTCAGCCCGTCCCCGAACCGTCCCGCCGGCGCGGTCCCGAGTCCCGAGGAGGAGGACGAGGAGGACGAGGACGACGCCGAGAACCCGCGTGAGACGGTGTCCCCGCCGGAGCCGGAGCCGGAGCCGGCGCCGACCGCCGATCCGGCGACACCGAGCGACGCTGCGGCACCGCGTACGCCGGCGCGGTCGGGCGTTCCGATCGCGGTCTCCGCCCTCCCGATCGGGGTGATGCCGCAGCGCGGCGGGTCCTCGCGGCAGCAGGAGGAGCAGCAACAGCAGTTCATCTGCCCTGAGCCCTTCGGAACCAGCCCATGCTGAGCCGGATCGCGGAGTCGATGTTCTGGATCGGCCGCTACGTGGAGCGGGCCGAGGACACCGCCCGCCTG